>NZ_JBSFMM010000045.1:0-59128 GCF_053599555.1 Streptomyces sp. NPDC000941 | reverse complement strand
GCCCGGTTACATTCCGAACCCGGAAGCTAAGCCTTTCAGCGCCGATGGTACTGCAGGGGGGACCCTGTGGGAGAGTAGGACACCGCCGAACAATTTTTAGCCTCGGTTCTGGGTATCGAAAGATACCCAGGACCGAGGCATTTTTGCGTTGGGCTCAATCTTCAACCCGTCAGGCTGAAACCAGCGATGCGTGCGCGAACCGTACGGCGATGGACAGGCCGCCTTCGGGCCGTGTGCTGGTGGTGAGAGTGGCGTGGTGAGCTTGGGTGACGGCGTTGACGATGGCGAGGCCGAGACCGTAGCCGTCGCGGCGGCCGTTACGGTCGGGCGCCAGCTTCTGGAAGGGCTGAAAGAGGCGCTGGACCTGGTCGTTGGGGATGGCCGGCCCGCTGTTGGTGATCGTAAGGGTCACCTGCGTGCCGGAGGTCTGAGTGGTGATCTTTACGTGCCCGTCCGGGTGGTTGTGGCGGATGGCGTTGTCGATGAGGTTGGCGACGAGGCTTTCGATCAGCCTCGGGTCCCCTGCCGTCACTGCGGGCGTCAGATGTTCGGCCAGGTCAATGCCTCTCTCTGTTGCCTGGCCGCGGCGAGAGGCGAGCACTCCTTCGACGATATGGGCGAGGTCGAGGGTGTCCCGGCGGGAGATTCCGCGCTCGCTGGTGGCGAGGGCGAGCAGTGCCTTGACGAGCCGTTCTTGGTGTCCGCCGAGGGCGAGGGCTTCTTGGCAGGCAGAGCGCAGCGTGTCGGCGTCGGCGTCGGGGTCGGCGAGGGCGACTTCGAGGAGGGTGCGCAGGCCGGCGAGGGGGGTGCGCAGCTCATGGGAGGCGTTGGCGACGAAGTGGCGTTGGGCGTCGAAGGAGGCTTGAAGGCGGGCGAACAGGTCGTCGAGGGTGTGGCCGAGCTCGGTCAGTTCGTCCGTGGGCTCGCCGAGGTCGAGGCGCCGGTGGAGGTCGCCGGCGGAGATGATTTTGGCGGTGGCGGTGATGGCGCGCAGCGGATGCAGGAAGCGGCCGGCGACGAACCAGCCGAGAGCCAGGGCGACGGGAATCAGAATGACCAGGGCCACGGCGGAGCCCGTGAGGAGTTGGGGCAGGCTGATCCCGTTGCCGGTTCCGGTGATCGCACCCGATGACGGGTGGTCTTTGGGCTTGGTCGACTGGACGCCGGCGAGCGGGACGGCGACGCATACGAGCACGAAGACCCCGGCGGCGTAGACGCCTGCCGCGTAGGCGAGCGCGAGCCGCCTCTGCAAGGGCCTCCTGGCTAGCTGCTGAGGGGAGGTCATGACGATCCGATTCGGTAGCCGCCTTCGCGGATGGTCTCGATCACCGGCGGTTCACCGAGCTTGGCCCGCAACCGGTGCATGGTGTGCTTGACGGCGCTGCTGAACGGGTCGGCGGCCTCGTCCCAGACGCGTTCCAGCAACTCCTCGGCGGAGATGACCAGGTCGGGTGTGGCGAGCAGGCATTCGAGGAGGGCGAACTCCTTGGGGCTCAGCTCAAGGCGCCGGCCGGCCCGGAACGCGGTGCGGCGGGCCGGATCGAGGGTGATGTCCCCGCAGGCCAGGGTGGGCGGTAGCGGCGGGGTGGCGCGGCGGGCCAGCGCACGGACGCGGGCGACCAGTTCGGCGAACGCGAAGGGCTTGGGCAGGTAGTCGTCGGCGCCGAGGCTGAGCCCGTCGACACGGTCCTCGATCGTGTCGGAGGCGGTGAGCATCAGTACGCGGGTCTCGCAGCGGCCGTGGGCGAGTTGTCGGCAGATCTCGTCCCCGTGGACGCCGGGTAGGTCGCGGTCGAGGATCACCACCTCGTAGCGGGTGACGGCCAGGCGGTCGAGGGCGGCGGTTCCGTCCAGGACGACGTCGACGGCCATGCCCTCGCGACGCAGTCCGGTTCCGATGGAGCGGGCGAGGATTTCGAAGTCCTCGGCGACGAGGACCCTCACCGCCACTCACCGCAGGTCGTCGTCCGAACAGGGCGGACAGGGCGGAGAGCGCGAACAGGGCGAACAGGGCCGCCGAACCGGCCGCCGGGTCGAGATGCCATGCCTCGACGATGCCAGATCCCCGGTTGCAGCCAGGTCGCAGCCGGGTCGCAGCCGCTGCGACCGGGCCGGAACCGGGTGCCGCGTACAACCGTCGGCATGAGTCGATTTCGAACCATGAGCTCGCCGCGGTGAGCGCCCCAGGTATCAGCGCCCCAGGGATCGTCGTCGCCGGACTGCGCAAGCGGTACGGGGCGACCCTGGCCCTCGACGGCATGTCCTTCACCGTCCGACCGGGGCTGGTGACCGGCTTCTTGGGGCCGAACGGGGCCGGGAAGTCCACCACGATGCGGGTGATCCTCGGCCTGGACGCGGTTGAGGCGGGCACCGCGCTCATCGAGGGGAAGCCGTACCACCGTCTTCGGCATCCGCTGAACCATGTCGGTTCACTGCTGGACGCGGCGGCACTGCACCCCAGCCGCAGCGGGCGTAACCACCTGCTGTGGCTGGCGCATTCGCAGGGCCTGGCCGCGCGGCGGGTGGACCAGGTGATCGAGCAGGTCGGCTTGGTCTCGGCGGCCCGGCGCAAGGCCGGCGGCTACTCGCTCGGCATGCGGCAGCGGCTCGGGATCGCCGCGGCCCTGCTGGGCGACCCGCCGATCGTCATGCTCGATGAGCCGTTCAACGGCATGGACCCAGACGGCATCATCTGGATGCGCGGCTTCCTGCGGTCGCTGGCCGCTCAGGGGCGCGCCGTGCTGGTCTCCAGCCATCTGATGGGCGAGGTGCAGGACACGGCCGATCATCTCGTCGTGGTCGGGCGCGGCAAGGCCATCGCCGACGCGGGCGTGGCCGAGCTGATCGCGGCCGCGTCCGGGAACCGGGTGGCCCTGCGGACCACGGCCGGGACACAGGCGATGACGGTGCTCAGGCATGCCGGCGCGACCGTGGCGGCCACCGACCGTGACAGCATCACGGTCTCCGGCCTGCCCGCGGACCGGATCGTGATGCTGCTCGGCGAGAGCGCGGTGCCGTTCTCCGAGGTATCGGCGCACCGCGCCACCCTTGAGGACGTCTACCTGGAACTCACCCGGGACGCGGTCGAGTTCCGCGCCGCGACGCCCCCGGAGGTCTCGCGGTGACCCCCACCGTGACGCCGTACCGGTCCTCCGGCCTGCGGGCCGGGCGGGACGGCTTCGTGCGGTTGCTGCACGCGGAGTGGACCAAGTTCCGGACGGTCCTGGGCTGGGTGACCGGCGTGGTGGTGGCAGCACTGATGGTGGTGCTGTTCGCCCTGCTCGCCGGGGTCAGCAGCGATCAGAAGGGCTCACCGCCCGTTCCGATCGGACCGGGCGGTGAGCCGGTCACGGACAGCTTCTACTTCGTGCACCAGCCGCTGGCGGGAAACGGCAGCATCACTGTCTCCGTTTCCGCGCTCAGGAGCAGCGTCCCCAAGCGCCCCGGTGACCTGCGGCCCGGCATCGTGCCGTGGGCGAAGGCCGGGCTCATCATCAAGGAGAGCACCCGCCAGGGATCGCCCTACGCGGCGATCATGGTCACCGGCAGCCACGGCGTACGGATGCAGGACAGCTACGTCAACGACAAGCCCGGCCTCCCCGGCCCCGTCTCCGCCGAGTCCGTCCGCTGGCTGCGGCTGGACCGTTCGGGCGAGGCGGTCACCGGCTATGCGTCCGCCGACGGCACGCACTGGACCAGGGTGGGCACCGTGCACGTCAGCGGGCTCGGACCGACCGCGCAAGGCGGGCTGTTCGTCGCCTCGCCGCCTTCCGCGGATGGCATGGGCACGCGCGGCAGTGTGTCCACGGCCGTCTTCGGGGATCTCCGTGTCCAGGGGCGCTGGGCGGCCGGTGGCAACTGGACAGGTGACCAGGTGGGACCCGGATCCCCCAGCTTCTCCGGCTACCCGAAGAACACATCGGGTTCGTTCACGGGAGCGGGCTCTGATGGCAGCTTCACGGTGACCGGCGCCGGCGACATAGCACCTGCCGTTCGCGACACTCTGCCAACCGGCGGCACCCTCGGAGAAATCCTCACCGGCACGTTCGCCGCGCTGATCGTGGTGATCGTCGTGGGGGCGCTGTTCACCACCACGGAATACCGGAAGAACCTGATCCACGTAACCCTGGCCGCCGGCCCGAGACGGAGCCGGGTGCTGGTGGCCAAGGCATTGGTGCTGGGGGGCGTCACCTTTGTCGCCGGGTGGGCGGGAACGGTCGTCGCGGTTCCGCTCGGCGAGCGGCTCGCCCGGGCCAACGGCGTGTACATCTTCCCGGCGACGTCTTCAGCCGAACTACGGGTGGAGCTCGGGACCGCGGCGCTGCTCGCGACCGCCTCGATCCTGGCCCTGGCCGTCGGCACGATATTCCGGCACAGTGCCGGCGCGGTCACCACCGTCATCGTGGCCATCGTGCTGCCCTACATCCTGATCGCCATCCCGTTCATCCCCGCGAGCGTGTCGAACTGGCTGGCCCGGGTGACCCCGGGCGCGGCCTTCGCCGTCCAGCAGACGCTTGTGCGGTATCACCAGGTCGCCAGCAATTACACGCCCTACAACGGCTATTACCCGCTGGCGCCGTGGGCCGGGTTCGCCGTCCTGGCCGGCTACGCGGTGGCAAGCCTGGCCGTAGCCGCCCTCCTTCTCCGCAGGAGGGACGCATGAGACCGGCCCTGCCGGCCCTGCACGCGGAATGGACGAAGATACGGACCGTCACCAGCCCTCTCTGGCTGCTGCTCGGCATGATCGCGGCGACCGTGGCCCTGGGCGCCGCCGCGACCTCGGTGGTGACCTGCGCGTCCGCCGACTGCGGCGATATGACCAGGCTCAGCCTCATCGGCGTCCAGCTGGGCCAGGCGCTGGTCGTCATCCTGGCCGTCCTGGTCATCGCAGGCGAGTACGGCACCGGCATGATCCGCACCACCCTGGCGGCGACACCGCATCGGGCCACCGTCCTCGCGGCCAAAGCCGTCACCCTCACCGGGGTCGTGGCCGCGGCCGGGACCATCGCGGTGCTGGGGTCGCTGGTGGCCGGTCGGCTCCTCCTGCCCGGCCATGCCTTCACGACCACCCGCGGCCACCCGCCCCTGTCCCTGACCGACGGGCCCACGCTGCGAGCCGCCCTCGGGTCGATCCTCTACCTGACCCTGATCGCCCTGCTCAGCCTCGGCGTCGCCACCGTCGTGCGGGACTCCGCGGCCAGTATCGGGATCGTCCTCGGCCTGCTCTACCTGGTCCCCGTCCTCTCCCAGATGATCGGCAATCCGCACTGGCAGCGCCTGCTCCAGCGGATCGGGCCGATGAGCGCCGGGCTCGCCATCCAGGCCACCACCGACGTCCGCAGCCTGCCCATCGGCCCCTGGGCCGGTCTCGCCGTCACCGCCGGATGGGCCGCCGCGGCGCTCTTGGCCGGCGGCCTGCTGCTGCGCGTACGCGACACGTAGCTCGTCGTCGTCGTCGACGACGACATGGCCGCGTATGCCCTCAGCCCTCAGCCGGTCAGGGTGCGGTGCGGCCAGCGTGCGCGGGCCTGCTCCTGGGAGCGCATCAGCGCCAGGGTGGGCAGGCCCTGTGCCGCGCCCTGGGGCAGCAGGTCCGGCAGCTGGGGCAGCGGGGCCACGGCCGCGACATCGTCCAGGACGAGGGTGAGTGGTGGGTCGAGCCGACCGGAGGATGACCGTTCGGCCATGCGCCGGCCGTGCTCGACCACGTATGAGGCGAGTGCGGTCAACAAGGGCATCGCACCCGGATGGGTCCGCGGATCCTCAATGGATTCGCCCATCACATACAGCGTTCCCCCTTCGCCGATGAATGACTCCAACGCGAGGGTGTCGGAACGGCCGGGGTTGCAGGCGTCCCTGATGTGGATCGAGGACAGCGCGGCAAGCGCACGGGCCGTCAGTTCCTGGGCCATGTCCCGGCGTTCGGGGTGCGCGGTGAGCATGGCCTCCAGCTCGCCGGCCGCGCCCCCCGCCGCCTTCGCATGGGTCCGCAGGATCCGTACCGGCTCATGCGCCGAGTTGCCCTGCGCCCAGCGGTGCACCTGGCGGAACGGGCGGCCGTCCACCGCGGCCGCGTGCAGCCAGCAGCGGAGCATGGTCTCCGCGGCCTCCGCCATGGGCCGGTCCACGGCGTGCAGGGGGCGTACGGAAGCGAGGAGCGCGGTGGCCCGGGCGGCCGCGGCATCGCGGGACTCACAGCCCGCGGCGGGGTTCCAGCGCAGCCGGGCCGGGGTGTCGAGGAGGTGGGACGGGTCGAAGACATGAGTGGGGCCGAACTTCGCGCGCGCGTCCTTGGTCGTCGTCCACAGCGCGGCGTCGCTGGTGACGACCAGGACCGGGCCGTCGGCATCCAGGACGGCCTGGGACGCGGCGTCGCCGCGCTGCGAGCCGTAGAGGACGCGGGAGTGCGTCACCTCGGCCCCGGGGAACCCCGGGCCGCCGCCCGGGCCGCCGCCCTGGCCACCGCGCGGGGTCGGCACCGGCTGAGCCGATGCCGCTGTGGGTTCGGCGGGCGGCTCCGCACCCGTGCCGGCCCATACGTCTGCCCGCTGCTCGGCGACGTGGTGGGGCGCGGCGGCGCCGACGCCTCGCTGTGCGGCCTGGACCGTATCGGCACCATGGCGCGTATCAGCGGTATGGTCCGGGACTCGGCCGTGCGTGGCGTTCCAGGTCGCCGAGGAGCCCGCTGGGGCACCCGCTTCGGGGCCGGGGGCGCCGTACGCGTACGCCGCGGCGCCCGTGGGCAGCGCGCCCGGTGTGCCCGGCAGGCCGTGTTGCGGCGAGCCCGCCGCCGCTCCGAGGGCCGCGGCGTCCTGCCCCGGTCTTCCCGGGCTCCCCGGTCCCCCCGGCGCTCCCAGTCCCCCTGGCCCGTCGGCAGTGCCCGCCCTGGGGACGTACTCGTGTCCTTCCGCTGCTTCCGCGGCCTGTCGCCCGGCGGCGGCGGCCTCCTGGCGGTCCGCGCGGCGCTGGGCGCGTACGGCGCGGTAGCGGGTGAACGTGCCGATGACGAACACCGTCAGCACGATCAGCACCATCAGCTCGCTGATGAACAGGCCCCAGAACAGCCCGTATCCCGACAGCTGCTCCTTCGGCGTGTCGGGCCATGCCGCGGCGAGGTTGTGGGGTTCCTGGGCGAGCGCGCGCATGGCCAGGGGCGTACGGAGGAAGCGCACGCCGTCCGGCCAGGCGCCGTGGGCGAAGAGCCCGGCCAGCCCGGTCGCGGTCCACACCAGCCCCGTCAGCCCCAGCAGGAAGAGCATGGAGCCGATCAGCAGCCCGTCCGGAATGCCGCCCTGTGCGGCGGCCGGGGGTCTGCCCGGCTCTCCTGCCCCGCCGTGGCCGCCCTGACCTCCCTGACCTCGCTGGGCCCGCCCCGCCGCCATGTCAGGCCACCGTCGACCCGTACGAGGGCCCGCCGTACGGGTCAGCCTCGGCGGCCTCGTGGGCGAGCTGCTGCTCCACCGCCATGGCGGCCCGCTCCTCGGCCTCCGCTTCGGCTTCGGCCGCCAGCTGGACGGCCAGCGCGTCCTCCGTCATGGCGCGGTCGGTGTAGACGAGCGGCCGCTCGGCCTCGGTGATCAGGTGCTTGACGACCTGGACATTGCCGTTGACGTCCCAGACGGCGATGCCCGGCGACAGGGTCGGGATGATCTCGACCGCCCAGCGCGGCAGGCCCAGCACCCGTCCCGTGGCCCGGGCCTCGTCGGCCTTCTGGGCGTAGATGGTCCGGGTCGACGCCATCTTGAGTATCGCCGCGGCCTCGCGCGCGGCCGCGCCGTCGACCACGTCGGACAGGTGGTGGACGACGGCGACGAAGGACAGGCCGAGGCGGCGCCCGAACTTGAGCAGCCGCTGGAAGAGCTGGGCGACGAAGGGCGAGTTGATGATGTGCCAGGCCTCTTCGACGAGGAAGATGCGCTTCTTGCGGTCCGGCCGGATCCAGGTGTGCTCCAGCCATACGCCGACGATCGCCATGAGGATGGGCATGGCGATCGAGTTGCGGTCGATGTGGGACAGGTCGAAGACGATGAGGGGTGCGCTCAGGTCGATGCCCGCGGTCGTCGGGCCGTCGAACATGCCGCGCAGGTCGCCGTCCACGAGCCGGTCGAGCACCAGGGCGACGTCCAGGCCCCAGGCCCGTACGTCGTCTATGTCGACGTTCATGGCCTCCGCCGAGTCCGCCTCGGGGTGGCGCAGCTGCTCGACGATGTCGGTCAGCACCGGCTGGCGCTCGACGATGGTCTGGTTGACGTACGCGTGGGCGACCTTGAGGGCGAATCCGGAGCGCTCGTCGAGCCCGTGGCCCATCGCGACCTCGATGATCGTACGGAGCAGGGCGAGCTGCCCCGTCGTGGTGATCGCGGGGTCCAGGGGGTTGAGGCGGATAAGGCCGTCGAGGGCGGCCATCGGGTCGAGCCGGATGGGGGTGATGCCCAGCTCCTCGGCGATCAGGTTCCACTCGCCGACGCCGTCCTCGCCCTGGGCGTCGAGCACCACGACCTGGCGGTCGCGGAACCGCAGCTGCCGCAGGACGTAGGTCTTCTCCAGGGCCGACTTGCCGTTTCCGGACTCGCCGAGCACCAGCCAGTGCGGGGCGGGCAGCTGCTGTCCGTACAGCTGGAACGGGTCGTAGATGTACCCCTTGCCGGAGTACACCTCGCGGCCGATGATCACGCCCGAGTCGCCCAGGCCCGGTGCGGCGGTGGGCAGATAGACGGCCTGTGCCTGCCCCGTGGACGTGCGGACCGGCATCCGGGTCGTCTCCACCTTCCCGAACAGGAAGCTGGTGAACGTCTCGGTGATGGCGCCAATCGGATCGGCCACGGCAGAGCCCCTATCGTCCCAGTCGTCTCTATCGCGCTATCGCACTCGCGCTATCGCTCTATCGCCGGATGCCGGTCGCGAACGGCAGTGTGTTCACAAAGGCACGGTGGTGCTCGCGGTCGCACCACTCGAGCTTGAGATAGCTCTTGCCCGCCGAGGCTCTGATGGTCCGCTTGTCGCGGGCGAGCGCCTCGGGGGAGCGGGAGGAGACGGTGATGTAGCCGACGAGGTTGACGCCCGCGGCGCCGCTCGCCAGATCCTCGCCGCGCTGGTCGAGCCGTCCGTGCGCGGCGATATCGCGCGGGTCCACGGTGCGGTTCATCTTGGCGGCGCGGCTGGCCTCCGCCTCGTCGTTGGTCTTCTCCGTCAGCATCCGCTCGATCGCGATCTCGGTCGGCTCCAGGTCCATGCAGACGGCGACCGTACGGATGACATCGGGGGTGTGGACCAGGAGCGGGGCGAGGAAGTTGACCCCGACCGGGGTCATCGGCCACTCCTTCACCCAGGCCGTGGAGTGGCACCAGGGCTCGCGGGTGCTCGACTCGCGGGTCTTGGCTTGCAGGTACGTGGGCTCCATCGCGTCCAGCTCGGCCGGCCAGGCGTTCCGCTGGGTCATGGCCTGGATGTGGTCGATGGGGTGGTCCGGGTCGTACATGGAGTGGATCAGCGAGGCCAGCCGCCCCTGGCCGAGCGGCTGGCGCACCCGGATGTCGGCCTCGGCGAGCCGGGCGCAGATGTCGGTCAGCTCGCGCGCCATGACCACGGCCAGGCCCGCGTCCTTGTCGAGCTTGCGGCCGCCGGCGCTGTGGCGGGTGGCGCGCGCGATGGCCTGGGCCTCGGCCGCCAGATCGCGGGTGTAGTGCATACAGGCGACCAGGTAGGCGCGGTGCTGCTCGGAGGAGGTGGAGACCATCGACTGGAGCTGCTCGTAGGAGTCCTTGAGCCAGAAGGGGGCGTCCCCGTCGCCGCGCCGCTCCACGTCCTTGGCGTGTGCGTCGGGGTCGGCGGGGAGGGTGCGGGCCAGCATCTGGATGCGGGTCACGAAGCCGTCGCCGTTGGCCACGTGCTTGAGCAGCGTGCCGAACCGGTCGACCAGCGCCTCCTGGTCCTCGCTGTCCCGCAGCCCGACGCCCGGGCCCTCGATCTCGATGGCGGCGGTGACGGTGCGGCGGTCGGCGTGCAGGAGCACCGCGATCTCGTCCGGCCCGAACGGGGCCGCCAGCCAGTTGATCCGGCCGATACCGGGCGGCGGGCCGACCTCGACCTCACGGCCGTCGAAGCGGGTGCCGGCCTCGGCGGTGGCGGAACGGTAGGTGGCGTTGTTGCGCACGATGCGCTTGTAGGAGCGGTTGACCTCGAACCACTTGTAGAACGTGCGGCCGTTGTACGGGACGTAGACGGCGGCCAGCGCGAGCGTCGGGAAGCCCACCAGGGCGCCGATGCGCAGCGTCAGCACGGGGACCAGCAGTCCGCACATCATTCCGATGAACGCACCCCCGATGATCAACGCGATCTCGCCGGTCTCGCGGTTCTTGCCGACAATCGCGCTGGGGCGGGGGCGCCCGATCAGATATGTGCGGCGAGGCGCGATGGGAGCCTGGACCTCGATCGTCACCGCCGGTCACCTCCGGGGTTGTTGCTGGAACCGCGGTTCTGTGCGCGGGCCGCGGAGGCGGCTCCGCCGCCCCCGCCCCCGCCGCTGCTGGGGCGCGCGACGCCGCCTCCGCCGCCTCCGCCGCCTTGGCCACTGCCGCGGGAGCTGTGCGCGGCGACGCCGCCGGAGACCGGGTTGGCGGGCTTCGCCTGCGCGGGGCCGGTCGAGCCGCCCCCGCCGCCGTCGCCTCCGCGGGCGCTGTGGGTGTTGATGCCCTGCTTCACCAGGGCGGCCGGGGAGCTGATGATCGCGGCGGCCTGGCGGGACGCCGGGTCCGCGCTGGCGCTGCGGGCCTTGACGATCTCGTCGCCGAAGCCGGGCACGAAGCGGTAGATCATCGCGCTCGCGAAGATGGCGAGGACGATGATCGCGAGGCCGGAGACGACGGCCGAGAAGGCGTCAGGTCCCTTGTCGGACGCCGACAGCGCCCCGGCCAGGGCGAGCACTATCACCACCACCGGCTTGACGAGAATCACCGCGATCATGATCCCCGCCCAGCGGCGCACATGCCCCCACATGTTCTTGTCGACCAGGCCCGAGTAGACGGCGGTGCCCAGCAGCGCGCCGACGTAGAGAAGGGCGGCCCGGATGACGAGCTCGAGGCAGAGCACGCCCGCGGCGAGGATGGTCACCAGCGATACGACGATGAGCATGATCGGCCCGCCGCCGATGTCCTCGTCTCTCTTCAGGGCCTGGGCGAACGAGCTGAAGAAGGTGTCATTGTCCGCACCTGTGCCCGAGGCGATGGCCTGGGTGACGGCGTCGGTCGCCGTGACGACCGTATAGAGGATGAGCGGCGTGAAGGCGGAGGCCAGGACCGTCAGCCACAGGAAACCTATGGCCTCGGACAGCGCCTCACCGAGCGGCGCTCCGCGGATGGCGCGCTTGGCGACGGCGAGCAGCCAGAGGATGAGGGTGAGAACGGTCGAGGCGGCGAAGACGACGGCGTACTGGCGGAGGAATGCCTCATTGGTGAAGTCGACGGTCGCGGTCTCTTTGACCAGGTCGGAGAGTTTGCCGACGAGCCAGGAGGCGGCGTTGGCGCAGCCGCGGGCGAGGGAGGCGGCGGGGTCGAGGGGGGAGGTGGGGTCGGGCGGACCGCCGCTCGAGCCGCCGCTGCCTCCGCTTTGACATTGGTCCCTGACCTGACCGAGGAGTTGGTCGCAGTCGTCTTTCGCGCTGCCAGACGGGCTCGGCGTCGGATCAGGTGCAGCGACGGCACGTGTGGCCAGGAGCACGGCTGCTGCCTGCATGGCCGCCAGGGCACCGGTGACCGCGAGGGCATGGCGGCGTGGGCTAACGGGCATAGGTAAACCCTCCGTACTCCTCGACTGCCTTGGCGATCTCATCGGCTGTGGACGCGGTGCGGTCACGGTTGACGGGCGCTGGGCCGTCTTGTTGCGAGAAGCTCTCGACCTTCCAGTCGTTGTCCGCCCAGCGCAGCTTGAGCGTCATGGTGATCCAGTCGTTGGTGACCGGGTTCGTCGAGCCTTCTCCTGCCGTGCCGAACACGCCCGTGCACCAGACGGCAACGGTCGCGGTGTCAGCCGCGTACTTTGTGATCTTGGTGCCGACGGGCACGGTCCGAGAGATGTAGGTCATGCCGTCTGCGGCCTTGCCGTTGGCATCGAGGCCGATTTTCCGGAGAGTTTCGGTCGAGTAGGCCTTGTCGAGCTTGGTCTGCAGCGGCCCTGCCGCCGCGCTGGTGAAGGCCTGAGTCACGATCCCGTGGCGGCGTTCCCGGTTGAGCATGTCAGCCGACCCCAGCGCCACCGCGTAATTCGCCGCCGCACTCTGCGCCCCCTGCTCCGTCTTCGCGAACCCCGACGCGATCCCCGTAGCCGCGTCCTTCCCCTTCACCGGTCGCTGCCCCGTCGGGGCTGTCGTCTGGCTCTTCGCGCTGGTGCCGGAGGAGTCGTGGTTGGTGTCGCTGTCCGAGGAGGTCTTGTCGCCGCCGCGGTTGGCGAAGGCGATGGCCGCGATGAGGAGCACGACGACGCCCACCACGGTGACCAGGTTGCGGCTGGGCTTGCCGGGGCGGGTGGTGCCTCGGCGGGGTGGGGCGAAGGGGTCGTCGTCGCCTTCGGGGAGGCGGGTGCGCGTCAGGTGGCCTCTGGGGGGCACGCCGCCCGTACGGTTCGGGTCCTGGCCGTAGTCCCCGCCGTATCCGTCATCGCCGCCCAGACTCATCGCACCTACGCCCCTTCAAACGTGTCAACCGTGTCAACTGTGTCAACCCTGTCAACCGAGACAGCCCTGCCCCTATACGACGGTAGCGGCGCGGACTGACGCTGGGGCGGGGCGGTGTGAGTGGACATCAAGCTGACACGACCTCAAGGGGCGATGCGGGCATCAGGAAGCAGCCTCAGTGGGGGAGGTGGACCGGTGGGGGGCTCGGGGGCGGAGGCTTGGGGAACGGGGGTGCGCCGCGCGTGGGGGGTCGGCTGGGTGAGCGGGTGGTGCGCTAGACGGCCATGCCGTACACGATCGTGAAGACTGTGCCCAGTGAACCGATGATGAACACACCGGTCAGTCCGGCGACGATCAGACCCTTGCCCTGTTCGGCGCTGAAGGTGTCGCGCAGCGCGGTCGCGCCGATCCGCTGCTTGGCCGCGCCCCAGATGGCGATGCCGAAGCAGAGCAGCAGGGCTACGGCCATGACCACCTCGATCATGACGCGGGCCTCGCTGCCCAGGTCGCCGAACGGGCCCCAGTCTGGGGCGATTCCGCCGATGATGGTGTCGATGTCGCCCTTGTCGGCTGCTAGGAACATGAGAAGTCACCGCCCCTTGTGGGTAGTTGTGTGCCGCCGCGCGGCTGGCACATGCCAGGCTCTATCTTCGCTGACGATTCCGCTTCCGCATGTCGACTTGGCGGCATTTCTTGGCGGATCTCGTACGTGTTGTGGGCCACGATGACCTGACTGGCGTACAAAAGCGTCAACCTAGGGTTCTCTGATCACTGTGTGTATCACGCACATGGGCGCTGGGCAACGATCAGTGGCGGGGGCCGGAGCTCGGCGAGCCCCGCGGCTCACCCCTCCGCTCACTCCCCCGCTCACTCCTCTGCGAAGTCGTCGAACTCGCCGGCCTTGACCCCCTTGATGAACGCCTCCCACTTCGCCTGGGTCGTCACCACGATGTTGTCGGGGTCGTTGCTCTCGCGCATGTAGATCCGGCCATCGGGGCCCGCGGCCACCTCCAGGTAGGCCTCCTGCTCCCCGTCCTCCGGGGTCGTGGCCCGCTGCCAGTCGAGGTCGAGCTGTGTCATCGCATGGTCCTAAATGGGGTGTGAGAAGGGAGTGTGAGAAAGGAGTGTGAGGTGTCCGGACGCGCCGGACTTTACGCGCTTCGCGTCCGCACGGGAGGCGGCCTGGGGGCGGGGTCGGCCACGCGGCGGAGCCGCATATAGACGCCTGTCGGGGGCAGGGGCGGGGCGCAGAGGTGGGGGGAGCCGGGGCATACGGTGCGGCGGCCTCGCCGCGCCCGTATGGTTTCGGCTGGCGGGCGGCGGAATTTCGCCGTACGTGCGGAAACGCGTTCGTATGGCGGGCAGATGGGGGAGGATGGGCGGGTGCGTAAGGTCTGGCTGGGCGTCAGTGTCGGTCTCGGGATCTCCTTCTCCTTCGTCGCGCTCCTCGTCGTCGGTACGTACATGGTCGCCGCGGACCTCGCGGGCGGTAACAGCGGTACGACGGTCGGGCTGGCCAGAGGTGCCGTCCCCGCCGCGTATCAGCCGCTGGTCCAGAAGTGGGGGAATCTGTGCCCCGCGATAAACCCCGCCCTGCTCGCCGCGCAGCTCTATCAGGAGAGTGGCTGGAACCCGAAGGCGGAGAGCCCGGCGAACGCCAAGGGGATCGCGCAGTTCATCCCGGGCACCTGGGCCAGCCATGGTGTGGACGGCGACAAGGACGGGGACCGGGACATCTGGGACCCGCAGGACGCGATCCCGTCGGCGGCCGCGTACGACTGCTCGCTCGCGAAGTATGTCGAGGATGTCCCGGGCGATCTGACGCACAACATGCTGGCCTCCTACAACGCGGGCGCGTACGCGGTGATCAAGTACTCCGGCGTGCCGCCCTACCGCGAGACCCAGAACTATGTGAAGACCATCACCACCCTGGCCAAGAGCTTCGCGGCGCCCGTCCAGAAGGTGCGGCCCTCGCAGCAGTCGGCTGCGGCGATCTACTTCGCGCAGAAGCAGCTCGGCAAGCCGTATCTATGGGGCGGTAACGGGACCCCGGAGGACGACGGGCGGTTCGACTGCTCCGGGCTGACGAAGGCGGCGTACAAGACCGTCGGCATCGACCTGCCGCGTGTCGCCAACGATCAGTGGAACGCGGGGCCGCACCCCAAGAGGGATGAGCTGCTCCCGGGCGACCTGGTCTTCTTCGCGTACGACCTCAACGATCCGAGATCCATCCACCACGTCGGGATCTACGTCGGGGGCGGGCAGATGATCAACGCCCCGTACACTGGGGCCGTGATCCGGTTCGACAAGATCGACACGCCGGACTACATCGGTGCGACGCGGGTGACCAAAGATGGCGCAAAAGCGTTGCCGACGGCGAACCCCGCATAAAGTCTCCGCGCTGAACTGCGACGATGGGTCACCCTTCGATAACGTCCTGGTGATCGTTGGGTAGACAGCGGAACGCCCCGCTCGTTGTGGGCGTTTCCTGGAAGTGGATCGGCAGCGGACACCATCGGCATCGATCGCGTTCACCAACGGGGGCCGGCAGCCGCATGTAGCGACAGGCAAGAGATAAGGGGCCACGGCACATGGCTGGACTCGCACTGGACGGGTCGAACCCTGATGTCAGCCTGCTCTACGACATCAATGGACTCGCCAAGGACGCTCCCCACTGGTTCGACCGCGTCATGGAGTTCGTCGGCGAGTACGGGATCATCATCGGGCTGGTCCTGGTCCTGCTCGGCGCCTGGTGGAGCGTGCGCAAGCGGGCGCAGGACGCGCCGTCCGCCGTCGCCGGGCTGATCTGGGCGCCGCTGGCCGCCGGTCTCGCGCTGCTCGCCAACATCCCGATCCGGGAGTTCGTGGAGCGGCCCCGGCCCTTCAAGGACCATCAGGGTCTTGACGTCCTGGTGGCGGGCAAGACCGACTTCTCGTTCGTCAGCGACCACGCGACGCTGACCATGGCGATCGCCGTCGGCGTGTTCATGGCCAGCCGGACCTATGGAGCCGCCGCGATCGGCCTGGCGCTGCTCGAAGGGTTCTGCCGCGTCTATATGGGCGTGCACTACCCGACGGACGTCATCGGCGGGTTCGCGCTCGGCACGGCGGTCGCGCTGCTGCTTGCCCCCCTCGCGATGATGCTGCTGACCCCGCTGACGACCGCCATCGCGGGCTCGCGGGCGGGCTGGCTGGTGCGGGTGGGCACCGCCCCCGCGGCCGGGGAGGCCGCGGAGGAGGACGTGCCGGAGTTCCCCGGGTCCCGCTCCTCGGGCAGTGGCAGCGGCAGTGGCAGCGGCAGCGAGCGCCGCAACAAGGACCTGGCTGCCTGAGGAACCAGGAACTGCCTGAGGAACCAGGAACCCGAGGGCTCCTCACAGCGCCTGCGGGAAGTCGAACAGCCGGTCCGGGTCGTACCGTTTCTTCAGCTTGGTCAGCCGGTCCGCCGCCGACCCGTAATACGCGGTACGCCAGTCCTTGAGGGACGCGTCCGTGTAGTTCTGGTACGCCGCCCCCGACGCATGGCGCCGCATCGCCGTATGCACGCCGTCGAGCCAGGAGAGCTGTGCCGTCCCGGCCCCGCCGGCCGCCCATGAGGCGCTGTACTGCGCCAGGAAGCGTGAGCGGCGGTGGACGAAGGCGGTGGTCGTGGGCGCGACGCGGTTGACGGCCCCGCCGAGCGCGGTGAGCGCGATGCTGACCGCGCCCCCGCCGCTCGTACGGCGTCCGTACGCCTCCACCTGGCCGAGCATCGCGCGCACGCCCGCCTCGCTCAGCGAGCGGGCGTAGAAGTCGGAGCGCGCCGCGTATGTCTCGCGCTGGAGGACGCCGGACGAGCTGCGGCCCGGTGTGTCGCCCGGGAGGTGGCACTGGGTGGTGCCGGTGTCGGCGCATCCGGCGTACGCCCGCATCGCCTCCACATAGCCGCGGCGGCGCAGCAGGACTCTCGAGGCGGGGCCGGGCCCGCCCGGGCCGTCGGCGAGCCGGTCGACGGCGTTCTGCAACTCGCCGTAGGTGCCGAGCGAGAAGCAGCTCACCGAGACGGTCGGGGTGCGGCCGGGGGAGGCCTCCAGGTGGAGCGCCGACCAGATCTCGTCCGGCTGGTCCGGGCCCCACTTCTGCCAGGCCCGCAGCACCGTCGCGGCCTTGGACCACGGCCAGGTCATATAGCAGGTGACGCCGTCGGCGGCCCGGTGGGTGCGGAAGCGGAGTTCGGTGACGACGCCGAAGTTGCCGTTGCCGGCGCCGCGCAGGGCCCAGAACAGATCGGCCTCGCGGTCCTTGGACACCTGGAGGGTCCGGCCGTCGGCGGTGACGATGCTGGCGCCGGTGAGGTTGTCGGAGGTGAGCCCGTACGCCCGGGAGACGACGCCGTGGCCGCCGCCGAGGGTCAGGCCGGAGATGCCCACGGTGGGGCAGGAGCCGCCGGGTACGGTCACGCCGGACGCGCCCAGGGTGGTGTAGACGTCGATGAGCTTGGCGCCCCCGCCGATCCGGGCCTCGCCGGAGGAGGTACGGATCGACTTGAGCGCGGAGACGTCGATGACGAGGCGGCCGTCGCCGCTGGACCAACCGGCGTAGCTGTGGCCGCCGTTGCGAATGGCGACCGGGGTGCCGTGGCGGCGGGCGAAGTCCAGGCACTCGGATATGTCCGAGGTGTTGGCTATATAAGCGACGGCTGCGGGCCGCAGCCGGTCGAAGCGGGTGTTGTAGAGCTGACGGGCGGTGGTGTAGTCGGAGTCGCCGGGGCGTATCAGATCGCCCTGCAGACCCTTGCCCAGCGCGGTCCAGTCCGCGGCCCGCGGCTTGCCGTCCGTGCCGCCGGCGGAGGCCGAGGCGGAAGCGGAGGACGAACGGGCATCGGAGGCGGAAGAGGCGGCGCGGGTGGACGGATCGCCGTCCCCCGCCGCCTGTCCCGAGTTCTTGTCGCACGCTGTGGCCCACGTCCCCGTGGTCCCCAGTGCCGTGCCCGCTGCCAGTAGTGTCCGCCGCTTCATGGCGGCCTCCCGTCCCACTTGACGCTGCTGCCCCACCAGTTGGCCGGGCGGTCGCGCGCAGGCCCGGTCCCCTACTCAGAGGGCGAGGCGGCGCATCCGGTTCCGCCGGCGTGGCCGGCCGCGTCGGTGCGGGCCTTGTCCCGCGAACGGCGGGCGGGGCCGCGCCAGCCGCAGGAGCAGCGGGCGCTGCAGAAGGAGCCCTTTTCCACGGTGGTGGTGCGGTGTTGGTCGGGGTCCGAAACGCCAGAGTCGAGCACATGACCACGCTACCCGGCCGTGACGAGCCCTAGGGGCGAGTCGTTAAACGAACAAGTACCAAGGGCGTGGACGAGCGTGGCCAGGGGGTCGACGGTCGATGGAAATCCAGCGGCGTACGGGCGGTGCCCGGACGAGGCGCATGGCGGCCGCTGTGGCGGGCGCACTGCTGGCCGGGCTGATGGCGACCACGACCACGGCGACCCTGACCGGCTGTTCCTCCGAGACGGTCGCCGACGAGCGCCCCGGCGGCGAATCGCACGCCGCCGCGGTCGCCGCGCTGCACCGCGCCGCCGATGTGCTGGTCCGGTCGGGCAGTTCACGGGTCCGTACGACGATGGAGACGGCGACGGGTGGCACACGCGTCTCGATCCGGGGCAGCGGCGCGTACGACTTCGTCAGGCGGATGGGGCGGCTGCGCCTGGTGCTGCCCAGGGACGCGATGGGGGCCGTCGAGCATGAGCCGATCACCGAACTGCTGGCCTCGGGCGCGCTGTTCATGCGGAACCGGGGCGCGGGCATTCCGCCGGACAAGTGGGTCCGGGTGGATACGGCCGGTATCCCGGACGGGAACCTTGTCACCGGCGGGGCGACCGATCCGCTGGCCGCCGCCGAGCTGCTGCGCGGGGCGCGGGCCGTGAGCCTGGTGGGCGAGGAGGGGCTGGACGGGACGGTGGTGCGGCACTATCGCGGGACGACAGACATCGGGCGGGCCGCGCGGGTCGCGTCGCCGGGTGTGCGCGGACCGTTGGCGGCCGCCGCGCGGGGGTTCACCGAGCACGCGGTGCCCTTTGACGCCTATATCGACCGGCAGGGGCGGCTGCGCGAGGTACGGCACCAGTTCACGGTGACCAGCGGCGAGGTCGGCGGGCAGGACGGGCAGGACCGGCAGGACGGCCAAGGCAGCCAGGGCGGTCAGTCCGGGCAGGGTGGTGGAAGCGGAACCGGAGGCGGAACCGCGAGCGGAGGTGGGAGCGGCGCCGGGCAAGCCGGGCGGGGCGGCGACTCAGCCCAGGGTGCGTCGGGCGATCGGAGCACCCCCGGCCCCCAGGGCGTACGGCGGACGCTGGGGGTGGCCTCCACCATCGAGCTGTACGACTTCGGCGCGCCGGCCGCCGTGACGCTCCCTAAATCATCGGATATTTACACAGGAAGGGTTGGATCCCCCCAGACCTAGCCAGCGCATGCCGTTCAGCCCCGTGAAATGGTCCATCCGTGCCATGCGCGGAGTGTGTACCGATCCCTACGCTGGGAAGCCGCTGCTCGGAAGTGCTCGCAGATGCTCGCAGGAGGAGGTGAAACACGTGGTTGCGCGTCGCGGCTCGTCGGGCCCGGACCCCGTGGCCCTCGTCGAGATCGATCTCTACGGTGAGTTGATGATCGCTGCGTCGAGCGCGGACGAGGAAAGGCTCAGTCCGGACCGTATCGACGAGGTGCTCCAGGTGGCGGAGGACCGATCAAATCCAGCCGAGGACGAAGGCGAGGGCGCCCGGCCATAGCGCCGGAAGGCCGAGCGGGGGCGGCGGCGCCGTCAGGTCCGCATGTCAGGTCCGCATGTCAGGTCCGCAGCAGGCGGGCGATGGCGGCGGTGGCCTCGGCGACCTTGGCGTCGACCTCTTCGCCGCCCTTGACGGCGGCCGCCGCCACGCAGTGGCGCAGATGCTCCTCCAGGAGTTGCAGCGCGAAGGACTGGAGCGCCTTGGTGCTCGCCGAGACCTGGGTGAGTATGTCGATGCAGTAGACGTCCTCCTCGACCATCCGCTGCAGGCCCCGGATCTGGCCCTCGATCCGGCGCAGTCGCTTGAGGTGCTGGTCCTTCTGCTTGGCGTAGCCGTGGCCGGTGTGCTCGGCGGCGGTGGCCTGCGCCTCGGCCTCCGTCCCGGCCTGCGTCTCGGGCTCGGGCGCCTGGCTCCGCTGCTCGCCCTCGGTGGGGGCGGTGTTGTCGGCTGCCGTGGTGGTCATGGCGCCCTCCCGTTGTTCGCAAATGTCCTATATACCCCGGCTGGGTATATGGTACCGGGTCTGCCTGGTTGGACCGGGTCCCTGTGATAAGCACTCTGCCCTATGGGCCACACTGGGGAACGCCGGTTACCGTGGCCGGATGATGCACCTAGCATCAACGAGACAGACCCCGATGCATTCCGAGGATCCCCAGTGCGCTTTCGTCTGACCCCCAGGGAGACGAGCTTCTACGACATGTTCGCCGCTTCCGCGGACAACATCGTTACCGGCTCGAAACTCCTGATGGAACTGCTCGGGGCGGACTCCTCCGCTCGTACCGAGCTCGCCGAACGCATGCGGGCCGCGGAGCACGCGGGGGACGACGCGACCCACGCGATCTTCCACCAGCTGAACTCCTCCTTCATCACGCCGTTCGACCGCGAGGACATCTACGCCCTCGCCTCCTCCCTCGACGACATCATGGACTTCATGGAGGAGGCCGTCGACCTGGTCGTCCTCTACCAGATAGAGGAGCTGCCCAAGGGGGTCGAGCAGCAGATCGAGGTACTGGCGCGGGCCGCGGAGCTGACCGCCGAGGCGATGCCGAACCTGCGCACCATGACGAACCTCACCGAGTACTGGATCGAGGTCAACCGTCTCGAGAACCAGGCGGACCAGATCCACCGCAAGCTGCTGGCGCACCTGTTCAACGGCAAGTACGACGCCATCGAGGTGCTCAAGCTCAAGCAGATCGTGGATGTGCTCGAGGAGGCGGCCGACGCCTTCGAGCACGTGGCCAATACGGTCGAGACCATCGCCGTCAAGGAGTCCTGAGCCTCGGCATGGACACCTTCGCGCTTGTCGTGACCATTGCGGTCGCGCTCTTCTTCACGTACACCAACGGCTTCCATGATTCGGCGAACGCCATCGCCACCTCCGTCTCGACCCGGGCGCTGACCCCGCGGGCGGCGCTCGCGATGGCCGCGGTGATGAATCTCGCGGGCGCCTTCCTGGGCAGCGGGGTCGCCAAGACCGTCAGCGAGGGCCTGATCGCCACCCCGACCGGCGGACAAGGCATGATGATCTTGTTCTCCGCGCTGGTGGGCGCGATCACCTGGAACATGGTGACCTGGTATTTCGGCCTTCCGTCCTCCTCCTCGCACGCCCTGTTCGGCGGTCTGGTGGGCGCGGCACTCGCCGGGTCCAGCACCGTCCACTGGAGCGGGGTGGTGGAGAAGGTCGTCATCCCGATGTTCCTGTCGCCCGTCGTCGGTCTGGTGCTGGGCTACTTCCTGATGGTGGCCATCCTGTGGATGTTCCGGAACGCCAACCCGCACAAGGCAAAGCGCGGCTTCCGCATAGCCCAGACCGTCTCGGCTGCGGCCATGGCGCTCGGCCACGGTCTGCAGGACGCCCAGAAGACCATGGGTGTCGTGGTGATGGCCCTGGTCATCGCCGGTGTGGAGGACGAGGGCGACGCGATTCCGGTGTGGGTGAAGATAGCCTGCGCCGCGATGCTCTCGCTCGGTACGTACGCGGGCGGCTGGCGCATCATGCGCACACTGGGCCGCCGGATCATCGAGCTCGACCCGCCGCAGGGATTCGCGGCGGAGACCACGGCGGCCTCGGTCATGTACACCGCTTCGTTCATGTTCCAGGCGCCGGTCTCGACGACCCATGTCATCACCTCGGCGATCATGGGCGTCGGCGCGACCAAGCGGGTGAACGCGGTGCGCTGGGGCGTGGCGAAGAACATCATCCTCGGCTGGTTCATCACCATGCCGGCGGCGGCCGGTGTCGCCGCGCTCAGCTACTGGATCGTCAACCTGGCCTTCGGCTGACAGCACACGTAACCGAAAGCGGCGGGCCCGCCCCCGGGATGATCGGGGGCGGGCCCTTCGTCCTGCGGTGGCACCGCCATGCAGCACCACAGGACGTTCCTCCTCCGCCGTCGGCACGCCGTCGGCGGGAGGCGGGTGCGTCAGCCGAAGCGGCCCGAGATGTAGTCCTCGGTCGCCTGGACGGACGGGTTGGAGAAGATCCGCTCGGTCTCGTCGATCTCGATGAGCTTGCCCGGCTGGCCGACACCCGCCAGGTTGAAGAACGCCGTGCGGTCCGAGACGCGCGCCGCCTGCTGCATGTTGTGCGTCACGATGACGATCGTGAAGCGCTCCTTGAGCTCACCGATCAGGTCCTCGATGGCGAGTGTGGAGATCGGGTCGAGCGCCGAGCACGGCTCGTCCATGAGCAGCACCTGCGGCTCGACCGCGATGGCGCGGGCGATGCACAGCCGCTGCTGCTGGCCGCCGGAGAGGCCGGCGCCCGGCTTGTTGAGCCGGTCCTTGACCTCGTTCCACAGGTTGGCGCCCTTGAGGGACTTCTCGACGATGCCCTCCAGCTCGCTCTTCTTGTACGAGCCGTTCAGCTTCAGCCCCGCCGCGACGTTCTCGAAGATCGACATCGTGGGGAACGGGTTCGGACGCTGGAAGACCATGCCGACCGTACGCCGCACGGAGACCGGGTCGACGCCCGTGCCGTACAGGTTCTCGTCGTCCAGCATCACCTTGCCCTCGACCCGGCCACCGGGGGTGACCTCGTGCATCCGGTTCAGGGTGCGCAGGAAGGTGGACTTGCCGCAGCCGGACGGGCCGATGAAGGCCGTCACCGAGCGGGGCTCGACGGTCATCGAGATGTCCTCGATGGCCTTGTGGGTGCCGTAGTAGGCGGTCAGGCCGCTGACGTCGATGCGCTTGGCCATGTGAATCACTTCTCTTCTTCGTGGCGTGGCCTCAGCGGCCGGTCTTCGGTGCCTTCCAGCGGGCTACACCGCGGGCGAGCAGGTTGAGGATCATGACGAAGGCGATCAGGACGAGCGCCGCCGCCCAGGCCCGGTTGTACGAGGCATCGTTACCGAGCTGCCACTGCTCGTACACGTAGTACGGGAGCGAGGACTGCGCGCCGTCGAAGGGGTTGTTGTTGATCCCCGTGGCGCCGAACACCAGCAGCATGATCGGGGCCGACTCACCGGCGATACGGGCGACCGCGAGCATCACACCGGTGATGATCCCGCCGATCGCGGTGGGCAGCACCACCTTGAGGATGGTGCGCCACTTGGGCACGCCCAGCGCGAGAGATGCCTCACGCAGCTCGTTCGGGACGAGCTTGAGCATTTCCTCCGTCGAGCGGACGACGATCGGCATCATCAGGATGGCCAGGGCCATCGCGCCTGCGAAGCCGGAGTAGTCGAAGTCCAGGATGATGATCCAGAAGGTGAGGATGAACAGACCGGCGACGATCGAGGGGACACCGGTCATGACGTCCACGAAGAAGGTGACGGCCTTGGCGAGCCGGCCGCGCCCGTATTCCACCAGGTAGACGGCGGTCAGCAGGCCGATCGGGGCCGCGATGGCGGTGGCGATGCCGACCTGCTCCAGCGTGCCGATGATCGCGTGGTACACACCGCCGCCGGGGAGGATCGTCTGCACGCCCTCCATGGAGTGGCCGAGGAAGTAGCCGTCGAGGACCGTGCGGCCCCGGTCGACGGTCTCCCAGATCAGCGAGACCAGCGGGACCACCGCGAGCAGGAAGCAGACCCAGATCAGGCTGGTGGCCAGCTTGTCCTTGGCCTGGCGGGAGCCCTCGACCTTGGCGGTCAGAGCGAAGGAGATGAGTACGAACAGCAGCGCGGCGATCAGACCCCACTGGGTCTTGCTGCTCAGATCGCCCACGACACCGATGCCGCAGCCCAGGCCCACCGAGATCAGTGCCAGGCCGATCGGGGTCCACTTGGGCAGCCGGGGCTGCTTGAGGCCCGGCCGCGGGGCGTCCCCGGCCACCGCGCTCTTGTCGATGACTGCGTTACTCATGCCGCGGCTCCCGAGTACTCCTTGCGGCGGGCGATGATCAGCCGCGCGGCGCCGTTCACCAGCAGCGTGATGACGAACAGCACCAGACCGGAGGCGATCAGCGCGTCACGCGCGGGGCCGTCGGCCTCCTTGAAGTGGCTGGCGATGTTCTGGGCGAAGGTGCCGCCGCCCGAGTCCAGCAGGCTGGGGCTGATCAGGTAGCTCGGGGACAGCACGGTGGCCACGGCCATCGTCTCGCCGAGCGCGCGGCCCAGGCCCAGCATGGAGGCGCTGATGATGCCGGAGCGGCCGAAGGGGAGGACCGACATCCGGATGACTTCCCAGCGGGTCGCGCCGAGGGCCAGCGCGGCCTCCTCGTGCGTCTGCGGGACCTGGCGGAAGACCTCGCGGCTGACGCTGGTGACGATCGGGATGATCATGATCGCCAGCAGGATGCCCACGGTGAACAGGGAGCGCGGGGTGCCGTCGTTGTACTCGAAGATCTTGGTCCAGCCCAGGTAGTCGTCGAGCCATTGGTACAGGCCGGTCAGATGCGGGACGAGGAAGAGCGCCCCCCACAGGCCGTAGACGATGCTGGGGACCGCCGCGAGCAGGTCGATGACGTAGGCGACCAGGGTGGCCAGCCGGCGCGGCGCGTAGTGCGAGATGAACAGCGCGATGCCGACCGCGACCGGGACCGCGATCAGCATCGCGATGATCGAGCTGACGATCGTGCCGTAGACGAGCACGGCGATACCGAAGACCATCGGGCGGCTGCTGGTGTTCCACTCGAAGGTGGTGAAGAAGTTGCCGTGGTCGTCAGAGATGGCGGAAACCGCTCGCACGGTGAGGAAGGCCGCGATGGCGGCCATGATCACCAGCAGCAGGATTCCGGACCCTCGGGAGAGGCCGAGGAAGACTTTGTCGCCGATGCGGCCGGTGCCACGAGAGCTGGCCAGGGCAGGCGGTTCTGTGGGGGATGTGGATTCTATATCCGTTTTCATGGGTTCTCCGGTCTGAGGAGCCAGAGGGGTGTGGCTCCTTGCGCGGCGGTGCACCGGACGGTGCGGCCGGCTCCGTGGTGTGGGAGCCGGCCGCACTCAGGTCAGGAGAGGCTCGCGACGCTCTCGCGGACCTTCGTGGCGATCTCGGCCGGCAGCGGGGCGTAGCCGAGCTCCTTGAGAGAAGCCTGGCCGTCCTCGCTCGCGACGTAGGTCAGGAACGACTTGGTGGCGGCAAGCGTGTCGGAGTTGTTGCCCTTGTCACAGGCGATCTCGTACGTCACCAGCGTAATCGGGTACGCGCCCTCTGCCTTGGTGTCGTACGCCAGGTCGAGGGCGAGGTCCTTGCCGGTGCCCTTGATCTTGGCCTCGGAGATGGCCTTGGAGGCGTTGTCGACGGTGGCCTGGACCGGGGCGGCGGCACCGGTGTTCAGGTCCACGGTCTTGATGCTGCTGGCGGTCGCGTACGACAGCTCGAAGTACGAGATCGCGCCGGAGACCTGCTTCACCTGCGAGGAGACACCGGCGGAGCCGTCCGCGGCCTGGCCGCCCTTGCCCTCCCAGGCCTTGCCCGGCTCGTGCGGCCACGCCGAGGGGGCGGCGGCCTTGAGGTACTTGGTGAAGTTGTCCGTGGTGCCGGAGTCGTCCGAGCGGTGGAACGCCTGGATCTTGAGGTTCGGCAGGCTGACGCCCTTGTTGAGCTTCTTGATGGCGTCGTCGTTCCAGTTCGTGATCTTCGAGTCGAAGATCTCGGCGAGGGTCTTGGCGTCCAGGGTCAGCTTGTCCACGCCGGGGACGTTGAAGCCGACCGCGATCGGGCCGCCGACCATCGGCAGGTTGATGCCCTGGCCGCCCTTGCACATCTTCTTGGAGGAGGCGACCTCTTCGGGCTTGAGCGCCGAGTCGGAGCCCGCGAAGGCGGTCTTGCCCTGCAGCCACTCCTGGATGCCCGCGCCGGAGCCGGTGGCCTTGTAGTTGAGCTTGACGTCCTTGCAGGCCGCGCCGTAGTTCTTGACCCACAGGTCCATGGCGTTCTTCTGGGCGGACGACCCGGACGCCAGCAGCTGGCCCTTGCCCTCGCACTTGATGTTGCTGGCGTCGGTCTTGGTGCCGCCACCGCCGCTCGAGGAACCGTTGTTGTCGTCGGAACCGCAGGCGGTGAGCACCAGGGCGCCGGAGACGGCAAGGGCACCGGCGGCGATGGCGCGAAGCCGGTTGTTGCGCTGAAGCTTCACTTTCGGGTTTTCCTTCCAGGAGCCGCCGGTGGGGACGGCGCACGAAGAGGTGGGGTACTGCGCGTTTGTGGTTCTGCTCAGCTGTGCGTCGGTCACGCCATGGGCGCGGCCAGCACGCTTGTAGGGCTGAAATTAGGCAGATCAGGTGAAGCAGCCGATGGGCGTGAGTGAACGGAGGGTGAACCTCGGCCGTCAGGGTGGTGGCCCAGGGAGGCTCTGATTCCGGTTGGGTGGAGGTTATGGCGGAGTCGATCGGCGCGTGACTCTGTCGGATTGCGGTACGGCATGTCACTATCCGTCCCTACGTACCGGTAAGTCAGCTCTGGCACGCGGGTTACCCGACGGCTCGTGGAGGTCCTCAGGTGATGGGGCAGCGGAAGGTGAAGCGGGGCGGCAGGGGAGGGGGCGCGGGCATCGCCGCGGCGACCGCGTTCGTCTGTGCGGTGGGGATGTCGGCGGTACCGGAGCGGGCGCAGGCCGCGCCGCGTGAGCCCACGCCCGGGGCCGGGACGGAGTCGGGGGCCGGGTCCGAAGGGGCCGCGGGCAGCAGCCTGCAAGAGGTGCACAAAAAGGTGCAGAGCCTCTACCGCAAGGCCGAGGCGGCCACGGACGCGTACAACCTGGCGCGCGAGAAACAGGCCCGCCAGGAGAAGCGGATCGTAAAGATCGCACAGTCCGTGGTGAAGGCGCAGAAACGGATGACGGGCCTGCGGAAGCGGGCCGGGGCGGTGGCCCGGGCCCAGTACCGCAACGGCGGAATTCCGCCAGAGGCGCAGCTGCTCCTCGGCGACGACCCGGAGAGCTTTCTCGACAACGTCACCCTGGCGCGCAAGGGCCAGCAGGCGACCCGGGGCCTGATGAACCAACTGGAGAAGACGCAGGCCACGCTCGACCGCTATGCGAAGGACGCCACCCAGGAGTGGGAGCGGCTCGACTCCAGCCGCGCGAAGAAGGCCGCGGCCCGCAAGGAGATCCGGGCGAAGCTCGCCGGGGCCAAGCGGCTGGAGTCCCGGCTGAAGGCGAAGGAGCGGGAGCGGCTGCGGCAGCTGGAGGAGGAGCAGCAGCGCCGGGCGCAGACGACTTGGCTGGGCTCCGGGATACTGCGGAAGATCGGCGGAAAGGGCACCTCGCAGGGGGTGCGGGCGGTGGACTTCGCGACGGCCCAGCTCGGCAAGGACTATGTGTGGGGCGCGGAGGGCCCCGACACCTACGACTGTTCGGGGCTGACCCAGAAGGCGTGGGCCGCGAGCGGCCGCTCGATCCCGCGCACCTCGCAGGAGCAGTGGCGGCAGCTGCCGAAGGTGAGTGTCGAGCGGATGCGGCCGGGGGACCTGATCATCTACTTCAAGGACGCGAGTCATGTGGGGATGTATGTAGGGGACGGCGCGATCATCCACGCGCCGCGCCCGGGGCGGCAGGTCACGGTCGCCGGGGCCGGCTCGATGCCGATCCTCGGTGTCGTACGCCCGGACGGGAGTTGAGGGGCTATTCGGTCATTTCGCCCCGCGTAGGCGTGATGTTTGTCATCCCATAGTCATCCCCCGGCGCGTCAAGTCCCCTCACGGCTTTGGCATATGACAAAAGTGGCTGTCCGAAGGTCATTCCGCTGGGGCCTGCCCTAGCGCTATGGTCGCCTCTCAATGAGCGCCGCGCTCTCGGGGGGAGGGAAGGAATCGAGCGATGTCCGTACCCGCGACCGGGCAGCTGGAGGCGCCGGCCACCGAGGCCCTGCCTGCCGCGCCGCCCGACAACGGGCTCACCCTGCTGGTGATCGGGGAAGACCCCGCCGGCTCCTTCACCGTCCCCGAAATGCTGGACACCGAGGGGAACCGGGTCCGTATCCGTACGGCACGCAATCTCACCGAGGCCGAGCGGCTGCTCACCGATGACGTCCAGTGCATCCTGCTGGACCTGGCCCTGCCCGGCCCCTGCAAGAAGGCCGAGGACGAGCTCGACGCCCTGCACGCGGTGCTGCGGCTCGCACCCGCCCACGCGGTCCTCGTACTGACCGCCGTGGAGGACGGGGAGCGCGCCGCCGAAGCCGTACGGGTCGGCGCCCAGGACTTCCTCTTCCGCGACGAGCTGGACGGACGGCTGCTCAGCCGCGCGATCCGCTACGCCGTCGAGCGAAAACGCTCCGACCTCGCCCAGCGCCAGCTGACCGAGTCCCGGCTGCGCGCCCAGGAGAACGCCCGGCTGGAGCGCGGGCTGCTGCCCACCCCGCTGCTGCAGGGCTCGGGGCTGCGCTTCGCCGCCCGCTACCGGCCCGGCCGCAGCCGCGCCCTGCTGGGCGGCGACTTCTACGACACGGTCCGCACCCCGGACGGCACCGTCCACGCGATGATCGGCGACGTCTGCGGACACGGCCCCGACGAGGCCGCCCTCGGCGTCGAGCTGCGCATCGCCTGGCGCGCCCTGACCTTCGCCGGGCTCTGCGGCGATCAGCTGCTCGGCACCCTGCAGCAGGTCCTGGAGAACGAGCGCGCCGACGAAGAGATCTTCGCGACCCTGTGCACCGTCGACATCGCACCGGACGGGCGGCGGGCCGGGGTGTGCCTGGCCGGCCACCCCGCACCCCTGGCGATACGCGCCGGGCGTGCGCCCCGGCTGCTGCCCGCCGACGACAACGGCCCGGCGCTCGGCCTGCTGCCGGGCGCCCGCTGGCCGCGCCGGGAGATCGAGCTCGGCGGCTCCTGGAGCCTGATGATGTACACCGACGGGCTCATCGAGGGGCGCGTCGGGAAGGGCGTACAGCGGCTGGGCCAGGAGGGGATGGTCGACATCGTGGCCCGCGGCCTGACGGCGGGGCTGCGCGGCGAGGAGCTGCTGGACAACACCGTCACCGAGGTGCGGGCGCTCAACGGCGGGGAGCTGACGGACGACCTGGCCGTGCTGCTCCTCGACCGGGGCTGACCGGTTCCGTAATTCGCCGACCTTGCGAGCTGGTAGGATCAACGCTGGCCGAGAAGACGGCCTGTGTGAGTCAACCGCGTGAGGTGCTGACCACCGGATTGCCGGTACAACACCTGCGGCAGCCCGCTGGACTGCGGGCCTCTGCTCACCGAATTCCGGACAGGCCCCGAGCAACCCCGGATGAGACACCGCGAGGTGACCACGCCGGAGCGCCCGGACCAGCCGAACCGGATGCAGTCCGTATGTCCTTCGAGGGATACGGATCAAGTCTTAGCGGCCGTTGAAGGGGCCGTACGGACCGTCGGAGCTGGAGCCGCCGCGGCGCGGCCAGTTCCGGCCTCCGCCGGAGACCTGCCGGAGCGCGGGCCGCACATCGACGAAGTACACGATGGTCGCGATGAGCCCGATGATCGGCAGGAAGTCGAAGATGCCCATGAAGAAGTTCACCGCGGCGGCGATGCCCAGGATGATCAGCCAGAAGGGCTTGTTCTGCTTGTCCGCGGCCCGGTAGGCGTCCTCGCGGCGGATCGCGGCGTCGATGAAGGCGCAGAGGCTGAACAGGAGCAGCCCCCAGGAGACCCAGTACATCAGTTGGTTGAAGCCTTGCACCAGCACGCCGTCCACCGCCTAGAAGATATGTATGGGAAGCGTTCCATCGGCCACCGTACCCGCTGCCAGGGCCGGGCACGCAGTGCGTACCCGGCCCTGGGTGTGCTCTTCGGGCAAAGGCCCGTCCCTCAGCCCTGAGGCTTCGGCGGGGTCTTCTTCGCGGCGGGGGCGGGAGCCGGGGCCGGGGCCGGCTTGCGAGCCGGGGCCTTCTTGGCGGCGGGCGCCGGCTTGACCGCGCTCTTCGTCGTCGCGTCCTTGGCCGGCTCGGCGGCGACGGTGACCGGCCGCTCCTTGGGTGCGGGCGCGATGGCGTCGGCCGCCTCGTCCATCTCCTCGGCCGCCTCGCCGCGCCAGGTCTTGACGACCTCCTGGCCGTGCTCGGCCACCTCGTCGTACCGCTCCCGCGCCTTGACGGCCAGCTCGGCGGCGCGGCCCACGCCCTGGAGGGCCAGGTCCTGCGCCGTGTCGCGGAGCTTCTTCAGGTCGGTGTCGAGCGTGCCCAGCAGCTCGGTGAGCTTCTCCTGGGCGTCCTTCGCCTGCTGGCTGACCCGGTCCTGAACGGCCTTCGGGTCGGTGTTCCGTACGGCTGCGAAGCGCTCGGGGGCCTCGGCGACGATCTTCTCGACCAGCGACGGCACCTCCTTGAGCTTCTGGGCGGCGAGGTCGGCCGTGCCCGCCACGAAGTACAGGGGGGTCGGGTCGGTGAGCGTCTTACGCACATCGTCGGTGATGGCCATGCTGATGGTCCTCCCGGATCAAATCGAGGGTTCGGCGTCGTCGTCGGCGCTGCCGGAGGGGGTACCGATGGGCTTACCGGTGCCCGCGTACGTACCAGCGGGGGTGCCGGCGCCAGTAGGGGTGCCCGAGGGGGTGCCGCCCGCGGCGGGATCGGGTGCGGCGGGGCCGGGTGCGTTCTCCTTGCGGAACGACTCGTAGATCTGCAGCAGCACCTGCTTCTGCCGCTCGTTGATCAACGGATCGGCCAGTATCACACTGCGCGTCTCCGTCTCGTCCCGCTCCCGCTCATCGAGAATCCCGGCCTGCACATAAAGCGTCTCGGCGGATATCCGCAGCGCCTTCGCGAGCTGCTGCAGGATCTCCGCGCTCGGCTTGCGCAGCCCGCGCTCGATCTGGCTCAGATACGGATTGGACACCCCGGCAGCGTCGGCGAGCTGGCGCAGCGAGAGCCGCGCGCCGCGTCTCTGCTCGCGCAGAAACTCGCCGAGGGTGCCGACGTTCAGTGATGCCATGCCCCCATGCTGCCGCACCAGTGCTAACTATTGCAAGCATTTGCTTGCAGCCGTGCCGGGGGCGGGAGGTGTTCCGGGCGGCCTTCACCGCCCGGAACACCCCTGATATCCGGATCGTCGGTGGGCTTATCTGGCGAGTTCTGCCGGTTCGTCCAGCCGCGTCAGCTTCCGCGGATTGCGCACCACATAGATCCGGGTGACCCGCCCGTCCTCCACCGCGAGGCTCACCGCGGCCGGCTCGCCGTCGAACTCGATCCGGCCCGCGGGTGCGCCGTTGAGCCATACGGTCGTCGTCTCGACCCTGGCCACCCGGTTCGCGCGCGCGAGCATCGGCGCCACCACGTCGGCCCCATGGACGGGAGTCAGTACGGCGGGCACCAGCCCCCCGCCGTCGGCGATCAGGACCACATCAGGCGCCATGATCTCCATCAGCTCCCGCAGCTGCCCGGTGCGCAGCGCGACCAGGAACCGCTCCACCACGGCCTGCTGCTCCGACCGGCTCACCCGCACCCGCGGCCGCCGGGCCGCCACGTGCTCGCGGGCCCGCCGCGCGATCTGCCGCACCGTGACCGTGGACTTCCCGATGGCCTCGGCGATCTCGCCGTACGGCATCTCGAAGACCTCGCGGAGCACGAACACCGCCCGCTCCGCCGGCCCGAGCGTTTCCAGCACGGTCAGCATGGCGATCGAGACGCTTTCCGCGAGTTCGATGTCCTCGGCGACATCGGGGCTGGTCAGCAGCGGTTCCGGCAGCCATTCGCCGACGTAGTCCTCGCGGCTGCGGGAGAGCGTCCGCAGCCGGTTGAGCGCCTGCCGGGTGACGGTCCGGACGAGATACGCGCGCGGGTCACGCACCTGCGCACGGTCGACGTCGGCCCACCGCAGCCAGGACTCCTGGAGCACATCCTCCGCGTCGGCCGCCGAGCCGAGCATTTCGTAGGCGACCGTGAACAGCAGGCCGCGATGGGTGACGAACGGGTCCTCGGTCATACCGTCGACGCCGCGCCGGTCTGCTCGGGCCGCTTGGCCAGCGGAATCTCGCACGCTTCGGAGTATCCCTGCGAGGTGATCCCGTTCGCGGTGTTGTTCCGGGTCGACAGGTTGGCGAAGCCGATGAACGCGGTCAGCTCGACCAGCGCCGCCGCGCCGAGCTGGGCGAGCAGACTCGCCGACATCTCATCGGTGACGGTCGTCGGCGTGTTCGTCATGGCCTCGGTGTACGCCAGCACCTCCCGCTCCAGCGGGGTGAACACATCCGACTCCCGCCAGCACGGCACCTGGCTCGCCTTGGTCAGATCCAGATTCGCGTTCAGAGCAGCGAAGTAGTTGATGTCGAGGCACCAACTGCAGCCGACCTGTGCCGCGACGGCCATGTGCGCGAATGTCTTGAGGCTCGCGTCGGCCGCGTCCCACGCGGCCAGCTTGGCCGAGAACTCCAGGTTGGACGTGGCGACGTCGGGGTTGTTGAAGCTCACCTCGACGGGCTCGGGCACGGCACCGAGCTGCTTGATCAGGTTCTCCCGCAGCTCGGTGGGAAGCTCCGCCTTCGGAATACGCAGCGCCATGGTGTCTCCTTATATAGGTGCCTGCTCCGTGTGCTCGTTCGGCATGAAGACACCGCCGGGCCCACGAGCGTGACACCCCCCGCCTACCGGATCCTGCCCAGCCACGCCTGGAGGGTCAGCAGCTCCGGGTACCGCTCGCGGAGCGCGCCGAGATCGGCCTGGTAGCCCTTCCCGTTGAGCCAGTCGAACATGTTCGCCGCCTGCTCGGCCGCGGCCCGCAGCTCGTCGACCGGCTGCCGTTCGAAACGCGTCGGTACGCCGTCGACCTCGGTGAACACCCCGGCGATCCGCCGTACGGTCAGCTCGTCCCCGGCGATCTCGATCTTCTCGCCGATGAACTCGGCCGGCTTGTCGAACGCGTCCGCGGCGATCCGGCCGATATCGGCCAGCGCGATCATCTGCAGCGAGGTGTCCGCGTCCAGCGCGAGCGAACCGACCCGCTCCCCGTTCACCGCCTCGGGCACCAGGTACGGCCAGTTCTCCATGAAGAACACCGGCCGCAGCACCGTCGCGGGCACGTCGATGGCGTCGATGTACGCCTCGATCTCCGCCTTGGTCTCGAAGTGCGCGACACCGGACCCGCGCTCGGCGCCGCCGACGGAGCTGTAGACCAGGTGCGCGACGCCCGCGGCCCGGGCCGCGTCGGCGACGTTCCTGCCCTGCCGCACCTCGGCTTCGGGGCGGGGGTCGGCCATATCGGAGGGCTGCACGCTGAAGACGCCGTACGCGCCCCGCGCCGCCGCGCGCAGCGACTGAGGGTCGTCCAGATCGCCGGTGACCAGGTCCGCGCCGAGCGCCTTGAGCTCCTTGGCCGCCTGTTTGCCCGGGTCGCGGACGAGGGCGCGTACCACCCAGCCGCCGTGGAGGAGACTGCGGGCGACGGCGCCGCCTTGGCCGCCGGTCGCGCCCGTGACCAGGACTGCCTTCTTCTTCGGCACTGCGAGATCCTTCCGTTTTGGTTATTTCTGGGGTGCGGTCGAAAGCCGGTCGCGTGCGCGGGTGGGCGCGGGAAGCTGCCCCGCGACGATCGCGGCGAGGGAGAGCCCGAACCCCGCGAGTTGGATCAGGCCGAGCGTCTGGTCGAGTACGACGGCCCCGAGCACGGCGGCGACCAGCGGCGAGAGCAGACCGAGCACCGCGACGGAGGTGACGGGCAGGGTGGTGATGCCCTGGAACCACAGGATGTAGGTGATCAGGCCGCCGACCAGACCCAGCCAGAGATAGCCGAGGGCGGCGGTCGAGTCGATCGCGGGAGGCGGTCCCTCGACGAGGAAGGTGACCGGCACCAGGAACAGACCCCCCGCGGTGAGCTGCCAGCCGGCGAACGCGGTGGCACCGACCCCGGCGGGACGTCCCCAGCGCTTGGTGAGCGTCACCCCGAGCGCCATCGTGGCCGCGCCGGCGAGACCCGCCACGATTCCGACGCCGTCGAGCGCCGCGTTCGGCCCGATCACCACCAGGCCGACGCCCGCGACGCCCGTCACACCCCACAGGAGGCGCCAGACCGAAAGGCGCTCGCGGAGCACGGTGACCGCCAGGACGGCGACGATCAGCGGCTGGGCCGCCGCCAGCGTGGCGGCGACACCTCCCGGCAGGCGTTCGGCCGCGACGAACAGCAGCGGGAGGAACAGCCCGATGTTCAGCACACCGAGCGCCGCGGCCTTTCCCCACCAGGCCCCGCGCGGCAGCGTCCGGGTGATCGCCAGCGCGATCAGCCCGGCGGGCAGCGCACGCAGGAGCCCCGCGAACAGGGGGTGCCCCGGGGGCAGAAGTTCGGTGGTGACGACGTAGGTGGTGCCCCAGACCGCGGGGGCGAGCGCCGTCAGGGCGGCGCGCCCGCCGGAAGCTCTCTGTGCTGCGGAAGCTCTCTGTGCTGCTGGACTTGTCATGCTCGCAGTCTCATGCCGCGGCTATCGATGAGTCCAAGACATGTTTTTCACTTCATCGATCTCGATACAAGATAGATCCATGGAGCTTCAGCAGATGCGGTACGTCATCGCCGTGGCCGAGACCAACAGCTTCACCCGGGCCGCCGAACGATGTCTGGTCGTCCAGTCCGCCCTCAGCCACCAAATTTCCCGTCTGGAGAAGGAGTTGGGTGCGCGACTCTTCGAACGCACCAGTCGCCGGGTGCGGCTGACCCCGGCCGGAGCGGCGTTCCTGCCCGCCGCCCGCCAGTGCCTGGACGCCGCCGAGCGCGCGGCCGCCGAGGTGGCCGCGGCCGTCGGAGAGGTACGCGGACGGCTCGCCGTGGGCCTGATCCCCACCGTCGCCGCGGTCGATATCCCGGGCGCGCTGCGCGAGTTCCGCCAGCGGTATCCCCAGGTGCGCATCGGGCTGCGGGTGGGCGCGAGCGAAGACCTCGTCGAGCAGGTCAAACAGGGCGCCCTCGACGTGGCCTTCCTCGGGCTGCCGACCACCTCGCGGCCTCAGGGCGTCGCCGCCCATGAGCTGGCCCGTGACCGGCTCGTCGCCGTGGTCGCCCCCGACCATCCGCTCGCCGACGAACCGGCGGTCGACCTTCGCAGGCTCTCCACCGAGGTGTTCGTGGACCTTCCGGCAGGAACGGCCGGGCGTGCCCAGTCCGACCAGGCCTTCTCGGCCGCCGGGCTCGGCCGCGACGTCGCCTTCGAAGTGACCACCGCGGAGTTCATCGGCCGACTGGTCGAGCAGGGCCTGGCCATCGCCATGCTGCCCTCCGCGTACGTACCCCAGCTCACCGGCGTCACCACCATCGCGGTCACCGACGCACCGGCCCGCGTCGAATACGTCATCTGGAGCTCCGTCGGCCGCCCACCCGCGGCCACGGCCTTCCTTGCCAATCTCGGCATCCCCGACATCCCGGCCACGGAGGGCGCCGGCGGGCGGTTGTGAGTGGCCGTCATCCCGGTTTACGGGCCGGGAGTTGCGGGCGTGAGCCGGGGGCCGAGGGGCGCGTGGTCGGCCGAGGGTCACGTACCCCGCAGGGCGGCTTCCAGGTGGTCGGCCCAGCGCAGTGCGGTGGCGGCCAGCTCTTCGGTGCGCGGGGCGAGGCGGACGCGCGGGCCGACGACCTGGAGCGCGGCCACCACTTCGCCGCGGAAGTCGCGGACCGGGGCGGCGACCGAGTACAGACCGGGTTCGGCCTCCTCGTCGACGATCGAGTAGCCCCGCTCGCGGGTGGCGGCGAGCCGGCGGAGGAAGTCGTCGAGCCCGGTGGGGGTGTTCGGGCCGTGGCGTACGAAGTCGGTGCGGGCGAAGACGGCGGCGACTTCCTCGTCGTCGGCGTCGCTGAGCAGCGCCTGCCCGCAGTCGCTGCAGTACGCGGGATAGGGGCGGCCGATCCACGAGCCGACCTGTTTGCTGCCAGGCGGGACGCGTTCGGCGATCGTCACGGTCGCGTCGCCGGCCAGGACGCCCAGATAGCAGCTCTCGCCGGTCTCGCCGACCATGCCCTCCAGCGCGGTCTGCCCGTCCGTACGCAGGCGGTGGGCGGTGAGCTCCTGGGTGTCGGCGTAGAGCCGCCAGTGCAGGGTGAGCGCCTGGGGTGACTGGTCGCGCGCGACGAAGTCCTCTTCGCGCATGGCGGCCAGGCCGCGGGACAGCTGGCTGCGATCGCGGGCCAGGTCGCGGGCCAGGTCGGTGGCCGAGGTGCGGCGATGCCCCTCGGCCGTCCTGTGGGCGAGCGCCATCAGCACGTCCAGACCCTTGCCCACGCTCGATTCCATGACCCCTCAGCCACGTCGCCCCGCCGTGCCGCGCGCCGTCCATACGGCGCGATCAGCTGTCGCGGACACCCTACTGCCGCCCTTTCGCGATGCCGACCCTCCGAAACTGTGCGTTATTTGCATCTTGTCATGCGGTAGATGCACGCATAGCATCTCGCGCATCGGCTTTCGCCCCGGTCACCCGGGGGCATACGAGGCCGGGGATATACGAGAAGGGACAGCGACAGCCATGACGGCGACGATGACGTCCGCGGCCCATGAGCGGGGGCCGTGCCGTACCGAACCGGCGATCCGGAGCCGGTCGGTGCGAGCGATCAAGGTGTACTGGCCCGTCCCGCGGCAGACCCTGGCCGCCCTGGCCACGGGCGATGTCGAGGTGCTGCACCAGGACGAATCCCTGGCCGAACTCTTCCGCGCACTGGAGGCCTCGCCGGAGGTCGGGGACTTCGGCCTCTACACCGACGTGTTCGAGGTGGGCATCGGCGCCGAGGGGTTCACCGCGGCGCCCGGGTCCACCCCCACCCTCGGCGCGGTCGGCGCCCGCTCACTGTCCCCCACCCTCACCTTCACCACCTATGTCGACGCCTCCGCCGCGGACGACGAGGTGTCCCGTGTGCTGACGCGCATCGTGGCCGCCCACCCCTGGGAGGTCCCGGTCGTCGAGCTCTCCGCACCCCTGGAGCTCGTCTCCCGCGCGTAAGCCCTGTGCGCGTAAGTCCTTCCACGCGTAAGCCCTGTGCGGTCCTCCGCGCTCCCCGGCGGACCGCGGCGCGCTGACCCCGCACGCGCCGCGGCCGTCCAAGAGGTGGCATCACCCTCCGCCACGCCGTGTCGTCCCCGTCACCGCCACCCTGAGGAAGTCATGTCATGACCACATCACTACCGACCGAGAGCACGTCGGCTCCGGAAAGAGCGACCGACCACCCGCCCCAGGGAACGCTGCGCCGTTCCATGACCAGCCGCCACCTCGTGATGATCGCGATGGGCGGGGTCATCGGCTCCGGGCTGTTCCTCAGCTCCGGCTACACCATCTCCCAGGCCGGTCCGCTCGGCGCCGTCCTCTCCTATCTGGTCGGCGCGTTCGTCGTCTATCTCGTCATGACCTGCCTGGGCGAACTCGCCTGCGCCTACCCCGTCTCGGGCGCCTTCCACATCTACGCCTCGCGCTCGATCAACCCGGCCACCGGCTTCACCACCGCCTGGCTGTACTGGCTGACCTGGGCGGTCGCCCTGGGTTCCGAGTTCACCGCCTGCGGGCTGCTGATGCAGCGCTGGTTCCCCTCCGTCAGCGTCTGGGTCTGGTGCGTGGTCTGCGCCGCCGTGGTGTTCTCCGTCAACGCGATCTCCGCGCGCGTCTTCGGCGAGACCGAGTACTGGTTCTCCATCATCAAGGTCGCCGCGGTCGTCGCCCTCATCATCCTCGGCGGCGCGGCCATCGGCGGCTTCCACCCGCTGGCCGACCACGGCCACGCGTTCCCGCATCTGTTCGAGAACTTCAACACACCCGACGGCCTGTTCCCCCACGGGCTGTCCGGCGTCATGGTCACCGTCCTCGCCGCGTTCTACGCCTTCTCCGGTTCCGAGCTGATCGGCGTCGCCGCGGGCGAGACGGACGAGCCCTCCAAGGCGGTCCCCAAGGCGCTGCGGGTGACGGTGGTCCGGCTGCTGGTCTTCTTCGCCGGGGCGATCACCGTGATCGCCGCGATGATCCCGTACGACAAGGTCGGCCTGGACGAGAGCCCCTTCGTGACCGTCTTCACGACCATCGGGATCCCCTACGCGGCCGATGTCATGAACTTCGTGATCATCACGGCGCTGCTCTCCGCCGGCAACAGCGGCCTCTACTCCTGCGCGCGGATGCTGTTCTCGCTCGCCGAGGAGGGCCAGGCCCCGCAGGCGCTGCGGCGGCTGAACTCCCGCCAGATCCCGATGACCGCGCTCGTGGTGAGCATGCTGGGCGGTATCGCGTCACTGCTGAGCAGCGTCGTCGCGGCCCAGACCGTCTATCTCGTCCTGGTGTCGATCGCCGGGTTCGCGGCGGTGGCGGTGTGGATGTCGATCGCGGCCTCGCAGTTCTTCCACCGCCGGGCCTTTCTGCGCGACGGCGGGGATGTGAGGGCGCTGCCCTACCGCACCCCGTTCTATCCGACCGTGCCCGTCCTGGCGTTCGTACTCTGCCTGGCCGCCCTGGTCGGCGTGGCCCTGGACCCCACCCAGGTCGCGGCCCTGTACTTCGGCATCCCCTTCGTCGCCGCCTGCTACCTCTACTACTACCTGCGGTACGGCCGCAGGCGGAGCGGGACGGCATCATGACGCCGACACCCACGCCGACGCCGCCCACCTGTCTGTTGCTCGATCTGGACGGCACCCTCGTCGACTCCGCCCCCGGGGTCCTCGCGAGCATCCGCGCCGCGCTGCGCGAGGCCGGCACCCCGGCGCCGGACCCCGACACCCTGCGGACGTTCGTCGGCCCGCCGATGTACGAGTCCTTCCGCCACCGGCTCGGCCTCGACGAGCCCACCGCTCTCCGGGCCCTCGCGGCGTACCGGGCGCACTACGCCGCGCACGGCGCCCTCGACAGCTCGCTGTACGACGGGGTCGCGGACGCGCTGAAGGCGCTGGCCGCCGCGGGGCTGCCGATGGGCGTGGCGACCTCCAAGGTCGAGGACCAGGCGCGGCGGGTCGTCGCCCACTACGGCCTGGACCCGTGGTTCGAGGCGGTGTGCGGTATCGACGACCGTACGGGCCGCACCACCAAGCGCCAGGTGATCCGGGAGTGCCTGGCGCGACTGGCCCGGCGCGGCGTCGACGTATCGGCGCCGCTCATGGTCGGCGACCGGTCGTACGACATCACCAGCGCCGCGGCCGAGGGGATCCCGGCCGTCCATGTGCTGTGGGGTTACGGGGACCGGTCGGAGTCGGCGGGCGCGGTCGCGGCCGTCGCGGGGCCCGCGGAACTGACGGACCTGCTGGTCGCGGCCCGCGACCGTGGCCGTTGAACAGCCACTGACAACCAATGACGCGAAAGAGAGCCGGCACATGAACGACAGCAGCCCACAGCACACCACCAACGCCCCCGGCACCCCCGCCCTGTGGTCGGCCTACCGTGAGCTGACCGCGAAGGCGACGTACACGGACCTCACCCATGCCTTCCACCCCGGGCAGCCGCACTTCCCGGCGTTCCCGGACGAGCGGCGCGAGATGGTCTTCGACATGGACCGCGGGGACGGCTTCAACGTCCACCAGTACACGATCGTGGGCCAGTGGGGCACGCACGTCGACCCGCCCGTGCACTTCGTCGCCGGGGCGCGCACGCTGGACCACATCCCGGTGGAGGAGATGGTCCTGCCGCTGGTGGTGCTCGACATCAGCGAGCGGGTGGCGGCCGACCCGGACGCGACCCCTACCCTGGACGACGTGGCGGCCTGGGAGGCGCGCCACGGCGCCGTCCCCGCCGGATCGTTCGTGGCGCTGCGTACGGGCTGGAGCCGGCGCTGGCCGGACCGGGACGCGATGGCGAACAAGGACGCGGCGGGGGTCAGCCACGCCCCCGGCTGGTCCGCCGAGGTCCTGCGCCAGCTGTTCGAGGAGGCGGGGGTCACCGCGATCGGCCATGAGCAGACCGACACCGACCCGGGGTCGGCGACCTCGGCGGGGGACTTCAGCCTGGAGCGGTATGTCCTCGCGCGTGACCGGTGGCAGATAGAGCTCATGGCCAACCTCGACCAGGTCCCGGAGGCGGGCGCGCTCATCGTCGCCACCTGGCCCAAGCCCCAGGGCGGCTCCGGGTTTCCGGCCCGCGTCTTCGCCCTGTGCCCGAACTACATGAATGACTGATTGCCCGAACGACTGGCGTAACGAGCCCCGGCGGACCCGAGTCCGCCGGGGTGTCGCCATGTGAAGCGCCATGTGAAGAGCCATGTGGAGAACGGATACCGCGATGGACCGACCGGCCCTGGACGCGATCGACGAGAAGATCATCGCCGAACTCACCCGCAACGCCCGCCTGTCGCACGCCGAGCTCGGGCAGCGGGTGCTGCTGTCGCGGAACGCCGTACGGCAGCGGATCGACCGGCTGGAGCGGCAGGGGCATATCCGCGGCTACACGCTGGTGCGCGGCGGCCACGAGGACGAGGACATCGCCTCGGCGCTGGTCCTGGTCTACCGCGAGGACCGGCTGCGCGGCGGCGAGGTGCTGGCGGCGCTCAAGCGCATCCCGGAGGTCGTCATCTGCGATGTGCTCAGCGGGGAGTTCGACCTGATGGTGCGGATCGAGGCCAGGTCCCTGGAACGCGTACGGGGCATCTGGGAGCAGATCGCCCAGATGCCCGGTGTACGCGATACGGTCACGGCGCTGACGCTCGCGCGCGTGGTCAGCCGCCCGCGCGGTTGACGCATACGACCTTCGGCTGCGTCATGTCCTCGTAGGCGAACCGCACGCCCTCGCGGCCCATGCTGCCGTACTTGAACCCGCCGAACGGCATGGCGTCGAACCGGTAGTCGGAGGAGTCGTTGACCATCACCCCGCCCGCCTCCAGCCGCCGGGCCGCCGCCATCGCCTGGTCCAGGCTTGCGGTGAAGACGCCCGCGTGGAGGCTGAAGTCGATCTCGTTGGCGCGCGCCAACGCCTCCTCGAAGGAGCCGACCGGCTGCAGCGCGACGAGCGGCGCGAACGCCTCCTGCTGCCACAGGGCGCTGTCGGCCGGGACGCCCTCGAGCACGGTGGGGCTGTAGAGGCTGCCGTCGAGGTCGTTGCCGCACAGCAGCACCGCGCCGCGCGCGATGGCCTCATCGGCCTTCGCCTTCGCGGCCCGGGCGGCCATGGGCGTGATCATCGGGCCGACGTCCGTGTGCTCGTCGCGGGGGTCGCCGGTGCGCAGCGCCCTCGTCCTGGCGACGAAGGCCGTACGGAACTCCTCGTACACCTCCTGGGCGATCAGGATGCGCTGGGTGCCGATGCAGTTCTGGCCCGCGGCCCAGAACGCGCCGGACACACACGCCGCCACGGCGAGGTCGAGGTCCGCGTCGGCGAGGACGAGGACGGGCGCGTTGCCGCCGAGGTCCATGGCGAGCTTCTTCAGCCCGGCCCGGCGGGCGATGGCCTCCCCGGTCGCGAAGCCGCCGGTGAACGAGACCATGCGCACCTCGGGGGCGGCGACGAGCGCGGCGCCGAGGTCGGCGCCGCCGTTGACCACGGTGATCACCTCGTCCGGCAGCCCGGCCTCGACGAGGGTGTCGACCAGCCGCAGCGCGGACAGTGGGGTGAGGTCGGAGGGTTTCAGGATGACGGCGTTGCCGCCGGCCACGGCGGGGCCGAGCTTGTGGGCGACGAGGTTGAGCGGGTCGTTGTACGGGGTGATCGCCGCGATGATGCCCAGCGGCTCCCGGGTGAACCAGCCATGGCGGTCCTCGGACCCCTCGTACGCGTCGAAGGGCACCACCTCGCCCGCGTTGCGGCGGGCCTCGGCGGCCGACAGGGCCAGGGTGTTGACCGCGCGGGCGGCCTCCTTGCGGGCCTGGGCGATGGTCTTGCCCGCCTCGGCCACGATCAACCGGGCGACTGACTCGGCGCGTTCTTCGACCAGCCGGGCCGCGCGGTCCAGTACGGCGGCGCGGGCGGCCCGCGAGAGGGCCCGGGCGGTGGCGCGCCCGCGGCGCGCGCGGGCCATGATCTCGTCGACCGACTCCGCCGTCGTGGCGCAGACCGAGCCGATGACCTCGCCCGTGTACGGGTTGTGCACGGCGACGAAGCCCTGGCTGTCGTCGCCGGTGCGCGGGAGGGCGGCGAGGGTGGTGTCAGTCACGGAAGGCCTCCTGGAGGACGCGTCCGGCAGCAGTGGGGCCGGTGTGGTGCCGGTGGTGGATGGCGATGATGTCCGACAGCAGCGCGTACGCCGTCTCGGTGCGCCCGGCGCCGGGGCCGGAGACGGTGACGGTGCCGAGCAGATCGGTGTGGAAGGCCACGGCGTTCACCGGGCCGCCGACCGAGGCCAGCGGGTGTTCGAGGGGCAGCGCGACCGGCGCCACACGCGCGTCGACGCTGCCGTCCTCGCGGCGGGTCACCGAGCCGATCAGCTTCCACCGCAGCCCCCGGGCCGCGGCGTCGCGCATATCCGCCGGGGTGAGCCGCGAGATTCCCTCCCGGGCGACCTCGTCGCAGGACAGCGTGGCGCCCAGGACCTCATGGGCGAGGATCGCGACCTTCAGCTGTACGTCGAAGCCCTCGACGTCCGCCGTCGGGTCGGCCTCGGCGTAGCCCGCCTCCTGGGCTTCCCTGACGGCGTCGGAGAAGCCGACGCCCTCTTCGAGCCGGCCGAGGATGTAGTTCGAGGTGCCGTTCATGATGCCCTCGACACCGGTGACCCGGGCGCCCGCGAGCAGCCGGTCCGCGGTGCGCAGCACGGGCGTACCGCTGAGCACGGTGCCCTCGAACTCGAAGCTGACGCCGTGCTCGGCCGCGAGCCGCTTGAGGGCATGGCCGTGCAGGGCGACCGGGCCCTTGTTGGTGGTGCATACGTGCTTGCCCGCCCGCAGCGCCCAGCGCACATGGGACAGCGCGGGCTCGCCGTCGGCCGGATTGGTGAACGTGGCCTCGGCGACGATGTCGGCGGGCACCTCCCGGATCACCCACTCGTTGCGCGGATCGGCGCTGCCGCCCGCCATCCCGGAGAAGTCGAGCTCCCCCGGCGCCGCCGCGAGCAGCGGAGCGAGGTCGATGCCGCAGGGCAGCACCAGCGAACCGGCCCGCAGGTCGGTGATCGCGACCACGCGCAGGGCGAAGCCCAGCTCCTCGGACAGCTCGTCGCCGCGCTCGGCGATCAGTTCGGCGAGCGCCCGGTTGACGCCACCGAAGCCGATCAGGGCGAGGTCGTACCGGGTCGTCTGCTTCAACAGCGTCATCAGCGTCTCCTTCGCTTTTGTGACCTCGCCCAGCGTCACCTCCGGGCCTGTCAGCGCGGCCATGCCGAAGCGATCGGCGGCGCTGCCGATGTGCACCGTCCGGTGAGCGGTTGTCCTGCGGCCGCCGGGGATCGCGTTGCTAAAGTGAGGCCGTGACAGCGAACCCGCCGAAGGCCCAGGCGGCGTCCTCGCTGCGTACCGGCCTCCAGATCATCAACGCGGTGCTGGAGCGGGAGACCTCCGGGCGCACCGGGTTCAATGTCGCCCGGCTCGCCCAGGAGATCGGCATCGACCCCAGCAAGGCCTCCCGGATGACCCAGGAGCTGTGCGACCGGGGCTTTCTGGAGCGCCGTGAGGACTCCACCCTCCGCGTCGCCGCCGGGTTCCACGAACTGGCCCGGGCCCTGAACCACGGCCTGCCGGGCGCGTCCCGCCCGGTCCTGCGCCGCCTGGCCATCGCACACGGCGCCGGCGCCCGCCTCTCGGTGCGCGACGGCGTCCTCGTCCGGCTGCTGCGTTCGGAGGCGGCGGCCGAGCCATGGCCGGCCAGGGCCGGCCTGGTCACCCCCTGCTGGTGCACCGGGGCCGGCCGTGCGCTGCTGCTCGACCACTCCGGGGACGAGATCGCGGCGCTGCTCGAGGGCTACGAACTGATCGGCGTCGGCGGGCCGGGCGCCGCGCACTCCGCCGAAGAGCTGACCGCGGCCAACGACCGCGACCGGCCGGGCGGGATGGTCGCCGCGCATGAGGAGTTCGAGCACGGCATCACCGAGTACGCGGTGCCGGTCAGGGACGTCGAAGGCCGGATCTTCGCGGCGCTCGCGGTCCTCGGCAGACAGACGGACCTCAGGCCGCGGGAAGAGGCGATCCGCGCCGATCTGACCGCCGCGGCCGGCTCTCTCGGGCGGCGCGTCGACACGGGCGCGCCATCTTGCCCTTGACCTTGCCGTTGGGGGAGGCCCCAGCATCGGGGGACCGGGGGAAGGTGCCCGGGATGAGGAGGGGCGGACATGGGTCTGCTGACCATCGGGGCGTTCGCGAAGGCGTCCCGGCTGTCGCCGAAGGCGCTGCGGCTCTACGACGAGCTGGGGCTGCTGGCCCCGGCCCGCGTCGACCCGGTGACGGGCTATCGGCTCTACGCGCCCGAGCAGCTCGAACGGGCCCGGCTGGTGGCCTGGTTGCGCCGTCTGGGCATGCCGCTGGCCCGTATCGGCGAGGTCTGCGACCTCTGCGATTCGGACGCGGCCGCGGCGGCGCGCGAGGTCCGGGCCTTCTGGGCCCGGGCCGAGGCCGAGACCGCCGCCCGGCGGGACCTGGCCGCCTTCCTCATCGACCATCTGTCATGGAAGGACCCCGTCATGTCTTCGACGTCTTCGACCGTCGAGCCTCTGGACATCCGTTACGCCGCGCTGTCCGACACCGGCCTGGTCCGCGAGAGCAACCAGGACACCGCCTACGCCGGGCCGCGCCTGCTCGCCGTCGCCGACGGCTTCGGCACGGGCGGGGCCCCGGCCGGGGAGGCCGCCGTCCAAGTGCTCAAACGCCTGGGCGCCGAGGGCGTCGGCGCGGGCGTTCCGGCGGGCGACCTGCTCAACGCGCTGGAGGACGCCGTCGAGCGGGCGGGCCTGGCGGTGCGCGATATCGCCGGAGCCGACCCCGCGCCCCATGAGGTGGGCACGACGCTCACCGCGATGTTGTGGACCGGCTCCCGGCTCGCCCTGGTGCACATCGGCGACTCCCGCGCCTATCTGCTGCGGGACGGCGAGCTCTTCCAGATCACCCACGACCACACCCTCGTCCAGTCGATGGTCGACGAAGGGCGTCTCAGCCCGGAGGAGGCCACCTCCCATCCACAGCGCTCGCTGCTGCTGCGCGCCCTGATGGGAGGGACTGGAGGGGCAGGAGGTGCCGGGGGCGGTGCCGGCGGTGCGGCTGACATACGGTTGCACGACGCCCGGCCGGGGGACCGCTATCTGCTCTGCTCCGACGGGCTGTCCTCCGTCGTGCCGACCGAGGACGTACGCCACGTCGTCACCGCGGCCCGCGACCCCGAGCAGGCGGTGCGCGAGCTGATCGCCCTGGCCAACGGCGCGGGCGGCCCCGACAACGTCAGCTGCGTGGTCGCCGACGTGCTGGAGCCCGAGCCCGGCCGGTAGCAGGTCAGCTCGAGCCGGTCAGCCCGAAAGACCGCGCAGCGCGGCGGCGACGGTGTCCCAGTCCGCGGGCACGGTCGGCTCGGGCTCGGGGGTGGCGGTGGCGCTGTCCTTGAAGCCGCTGGAGGTGGTGACGCACACCACGGGGCCCGAGGCGTCGCCCGGGCGGGCGGGGTTCTCCCGGTGGGCGCGCAGCCCGGCCAGCCCCGCCGCGGAGGACAGCTCGACCCACAGGCCATGGCCGGCGAGTTCGTCGCGGGCGGCGGACATCTGCTCATCGGTGACGGTCAGCGCCGCGCCACGGCTCTCGTGTACGGCCACCACCCCGCGGTAGCCGCCCACGGGACAGGCGATCCCGTACGCCTCGGTCGGCCCGATCGGGACCTGGGCGGCGGGGCGGCCGGTGCGGATCGCGGTGGTCAGCGCGCCCGCGGCGGCGGGTTCGCAGGCGTACAGCCGCGGGGTGCGGTCGGCCAGGCCGAGCAGGGTCAGCTCGTGGAAGCCCTTCCAGACGCCAAAGAGCAGTTCGCCGTAGCCGGTGGGCACGTACACCGCCTCGGGCGGCTCGCCGAGGTCCAGGAAGATCTCGTACGCGATGGTCTTGTAGCCCTCGGGGCCGAAGGGGTGGCCGGTGTGGGCGGTGCTGGTCAGGCTGGAGACCGGCTGATAGCCGAACTCCTCCACGATCCGCCGCGTCAGCGGTTTCCACGACTCGTAGGGCCCGGTGACCACCAGCGCCCCGTAGGCGCGTACGAAGGAGGCCACGGCGGGCGGGGCGGACGGGGAGGCGATCACGACGCACGGCAGCCCGGCGCGGGCCGCGTAGGCAGCGGCCGCGGCGCCGTGGTTGCCGGAGGAGGCCACCACGACGCCGCGCGCCCCGCTCGCCTTCGCGGCGCTGACGGCGACGCGGTTGAGCCGGTCCTTGTGGCTCCAGGTGGGGTTGCGCGACTCGTCCTTGACGTAGACGCCGTCGGGCAGTTGGACCAGGGGTGTGTTCCCCTCGCCGAGACCGGGGGCGGCCAGCGGCGGGAGCAGCGGGGCCCAGCGTTCGAGGCCGTGTGCGGCGGGGCGGCCGAACAGGTCGGCGGGCACCCGGTCGTACGCGTAGTCGACCTCCAGCGGGTACGCGACGGCGTCGGTGGAGGTGCGCGGGCAGCCGTTGATGAGCGGCGGCCACAGGGAGTAGTGGACCGCCGGATCCCCCAGGGACCGCTGACCGGTCGCGAGCGACTGCGACCGAGGCCGCGGCCGCGGCCCCTGCTCGGGGTCGAGGTCGGGGCGTGTGGCGTTGGACCGTGGGGGACGGGATGTGGGCTGGCCTGACCGGGAGTTGGGGCGCTGGCGCTGCATGATCTGGATCATGCCAGGTCGGACGTGTTCTTGATCACGCCAGGTCGGGCGTGGTCAGCCCCGGTACGGGCGGGCGGCCCGGGCCTCGCGCAGCGCCCGCGCCCACCACGTCAGCTGGTCGAGCAGGGCGGTGGCGGCGGCCTCCGGGCCCTTGGGCTCCTTCAGCGTGCCGTCCGCGCCGAAGAGCTCCCCGGCGTTGTGGAAGCTCACCGTCTCGCGGACGGTGACCGCGTGCAGCTCGGCGAAGACCGGCCGCAGATGCTCGACCGCGCGCAGCCCGCCGGAGACCCCGCCGTACGAGACGAAGCCGACGGGTTTGGCCTGCCAGGGGGTGTAGTGCCAGTCGATGGCGTTCTTGAGGGAGGCCGGGTAGCTGTGGTTGTACTCGGGAGTGATCACGACGTACGCGTCGGCGGCCTCCAGCCGGGGTGTCACGGCCGCCAGGGCCTTGGCCTCCTCGGGGCCCGGACGGTGGCTGAGGCTGCTGGGCAGCGGGGTGTCGGCCAGGTCGATCACATCGGTGCGCAGGTCGGCGTGGAGCGCGGTGCGGCCGGCGAACCAGTCGGCGACCTTCGGGCCGAAGCGGCCCTCGCGGGTGCTGGCGAGGATGACCGCGAGGCGGATGGGGGTGGTGGCGGTCGTGTCGATGGCCGGAGAAGTACTCGGGGCGGTGGCTGTGTCGGTAACCATGACCCCAGGCTCGGACTTAAACGTTGGTTGAAGTCAAGCTAGTCTCGTTTCTTATGAGCCAGATGTCATGGAAGACCCATGAACTCACCGTCGGTGACCTGTCCCAGCGCAGCGGCGTCCCCGCCTCCGCGCTGCGCTTCTACGAGCGCGAAGGGCTCATCCACAGCCGCCGCACCACCGGGAACCAGCGCCGCTACACCCGCGACACACTGCGCCGGGTCGCCTTCGTACGCTCCTCGCAGCGCGTTGGCATCCCGCTGGCCAGGATCCGGGGGGTCCTCTCGCTCTTCCCCGAGGACCACGTCCTCACCAAGGAGGACTGGGCCCAGATCTCGGAGTGCTGGCGCGCGGACCTCAGCGAGCGGATCGAGCAACTGCTGACTCTGCGCGACAGCCTCACCGACTGCATCGGCTGCGGCTGTCTGTCGATCGACAAGTGCGCGCTGGTGAACCGGCACGACAGACTCGGCGAGCAGGGCCCGGGCGCGCGCCGACTGCTGAAGTCCTGCTCCGATGCGGACGGGCCCGGGACCTGTGGAACCGTCGATCAGGACGCGGTGGACGCGGTCAGTTCCGCCAACAAGGCCAGCGTGCGGGACTGTTCCTCGGGCGTGCCGACCGGGGAGGCGATGAGCTCGGTCGCCCCCGCGTCGACCAGCTCCCGCAGCGCCTGCTCGACGGTGGACTCGTCGCCCAGTACCGCGGTGTCCTGCGGGCCCGCCGAGCCGTCGCGGTCCAGCACGGCCCGGTAGTGCGGGATCTGGTCGACCTGGCTGAACTGCTCGGCCATCGTGGCGCGGCGGGCCTCCGGGTCCGCGGTGACGCCCACGGCCTTGAAGGCGACGACGCGCGGCGCGGGCCGCCCCGCGCGGGTCGCCGCTCGGGTGATCGTGGGCACGATGTGGTCCGCGAGCGCGGCCCTGCCCGCCCAGACGGTGATGGTGCCGTCGGCCAGCTCGCCCGCCACCTTGAGCATCGCCGGGCCGAGCGCGCCGACCAGCAGCGACGGCGGTTCGGCGCCGGGGGCGGCGACCGCGCCGGCGGCCTTGATGGTCTCGCCCTCGTGCGTCACGCTTTCGCCGCGCAGCAAGGGCGCCAATACGGACAGGTATTCCCGCAGATGGCGGGCGGGCCGGTCGTAGGAGTGGCCGAACTGCCCCTCGATGATGTGCCGGTGGCTCACCCCGACGCCGAGCGTGAAGCGGTTGCCGGTGGCCGCCTGGGCGGTCAGCGCCTGGGCGGCGAGCGTCAGCGGGTGGCGCGGATACGTCGGGACCACGGAGGTGCCCAGCGCAAGACCGGGTATCTGGGGGCCGATGGCGGCGGCCGCGGTCAGGGCGTCCCAGGCGCCCATCTCGGGCAGCCAGGCGGTGCCGAGGCCGGACGCGGCGATGTCGCGCGCCTGCTCGACGACCGCGTCGAGCGGGGTGCCGAGGACGTTCAGGAGGAGTCCGATGCGCATGGGGTTCCTTTCACCGTGTCGTAGCGGGGGCAGGGGCGGGGGCAGGGGCGGGGGCAGGGTCGGGGTCGAGGGCGGGGGCCGCGGGCTTCGCGCTCGCGGCGGGGCCGATGTCGAGTACGGCCTTGCCCGGTACGCGCCGCCCGAGCAGCGCGTCGGCCGCGTCCGTGACCCGCTCCCAGGAGCCGCGCCAGCCGATCTCCGCTGACAGTTCGCCGCGCGCCACGAGCGCGAGCAGCGTGGCGATATCGGGGCCGGGGCGGGTGATGTCGCCGAAGGAGTTGAGCGACTTGGCCTCGGCCAGCGCGATCGTGCTGTTCACCGGGAAGAGCGCGGCCTCGCCGGACGCCCAGCCGATGCTCTGCAGATTGCCGCCGGGGGCGAGCAGGTGCCAGGCGGCCACGAGCTGAGGCCCGCCGACGTTCTCCAGGACCACGTCCACGGGCTGCCCGACCGGCTCCAGGCCGACCACGACCTCGTCCGCGCCGAGTTCCCTGAGCCCCGCACCGCGCGCGGGCGAGCCCACCGAGGCGATGACGTACGCCCCGGCCCGCCGCGCCAGCTGGACGGCCGTCCGCCCGACCCCGCCCGAGGCGCCGGTGATCAGCACCCGCTTGCCCAGGACGTTCCCGGCCGCGCGCAGTGTCCGCAGGGCGGTGATGCCGACGACCGGGAGGGCTGCGGCGGCCGCGAGGTCCACGGGGTCGGGGACGGCGGCGAGGTTGTCGGTGGGCACCGCGACGCGTTCGGCCCAGCTGCCCACGGCCAGGCCCGCCACCCGGGTGCCCGTCGCCGGCCCTGAGCCGTCGGCCGCGGCGCGGAGCACCACGCCGGACGCGTCGAAGCCCATGACCGTGCCGGGCGGCCGACCGGTGCCGTTGCGTATCTCGCCGAGGTTCAGCGACGCGTGCCGCACCTCGACCAGGGCCTCGCCGGGCCCCGGTTCGGGCTCCGGTACGTCCGCGAAGCGCAGGGACCCCGGCGCCTCGGGATCGACGATCAGCGCGCGCATGGCTGCCTCCTCAGGGCAGACGGGTGAACCGGACTGTCAGTCCGGTTGTGTTGTGGTGGATACTATGAGGACTAGTGGTCCGGTTACAACCGCCGACTGTCGGTGACTGTCCGGATGCGAGGAGGCGAGGCGCGGTGAGCGAGGCCACGGCAGAGCGGGGCGCCGCGCGGCGCGGTGAGCGCGCCGACGCCGCGCGCAATCGGCGCGCGATCCTGCGCGCCGCCGAGGAGTTGCTGACGGAATGCGGCGCCGAGCATGTGTCCCTCGACCGGGTCGCGGCCGTCGCGGGCGTCGGCAAGGGCACCGTCTTCCGCCGCTTCGGCAGCCGTACCGGCCTGTTCCAGGCGCTGCTCGCCGACCGCGCGGCCCGGCTGCGGGAGGCGATCGACGAGGAGGCGGCGCCGCTGGGCACCGACGGTGCGCCGTGCGAGCGGCTGCTGGCCTTCCTCGACGCACTGGCCGACATCGCCGAGCGCCATCTGTCCCTGATCGCCGCGCACGAACGCGCCTGTGGCGACGGAAAGTTCGACGACCCCACCTATCGGGGGTGGCACGCCCACGTCTCCGCGCTGGTCCGGGAACTCGGACCGGGCCTCGACGCCGAGTTCGTGGCCCATATGCTGCTCGCCGCGTTCGACGGCGAGCTGGTGCGGCGGCTGACGGCGGACGGGGACTGGACGCGGTTCCGTCAGTCGGTCAGGGACCTGGCCGACCTGCTGGTCGGCCAGGGGAAGTGAAGCCGGGGCCCGCTCAGAAGATGTCCGGGCACCAGGGGCGGCGCGACGTACGCAGCAGGAGATCCGCCAGCGCCGCGGCGCCCTCGCGCTCCTCGGTGACCCGCCCCAGCGCGGCCAGCCGGACCGCGGACTCGTCGCCCAGCCACAGCGTCCCCAACTCGCCTATGTCCATGGTCAGATCGGCGGACCGGGTGGTCGGCGCGCAGCCGGCGCCGTCCGGCCCGGCGTCCAGCAGATAGCGCCCGCCGGCCAGACCCGCGCGGTCGGACAGCTCCAGGACCAGCGAGCCGGCGACCGGGTACGTACGGGCCTCGAGCAGCCGGGGGACGTCCAGCGGCCGCAGCCACAGGAAGTCGGCGTACGTCATGACCTGCGCCGCCCGCGGGTCGCCGAGCAGCAGCGGCAGCGCGTCGTCCGGCGGGCGGTAGCCGGTGGTGACATGGGTGACCCAGTCGACGGAGAACAGGAAGTGCCACAGCGCGCGTTCGGCGGCCGGGGTGACCGCGAGCATCCCGAGCACCTTGGCGGTGTCGTGGGGGCGCTTGCCCTCCCACTTGTCGTCGCTGACGTAGGCCAGCAGACCGTCCACGGACCCGTCGGGGGAGCGGTAGACGACGTAGAACGGCTCAGTCCACTGGTAGAAGGGGAAGGTCAGCAGGCCGGTGTTCATCCGCCACCACAGCTCGCGGCGGTCGATCGCACCGTGCTGCCGGGCGCGCAGCCGATCGTGCAGCGCGGGGCCCAGCTCCCGTACCTCGGCGCCGTCCGCGAAGTCCACCCGGCCGCCGCACGCGGGCCCGGAATAGCGCGCGTCGAGCCCGGCACGGGCGACGTCCACCCGCCACAGGGTGGCCCAGGTGGCCGGGCCGAACCCGTACCGCCCGTAGATCGGGTACTCGGCGGCGATCAGCGAAGCGACCAGCTCGCCGCGCTCCTTGGCCGCGCGCAGATCGCGGTCCATCATCCGGCTGAGCAGCCCCTGGCGGCGGTGGGTGGGCGAGACCGAGACGTTGGTGACGGCGTCGGCCGCCACCTCGGCCCCGCCGACCGCCGTCAGCCGCTGTGCGAAGCTGCGGAAGGTGCCCACACAGCGGCCCCGGTCGAAGGCTCCCTGCACCCGGTCCAGTTCCGCACCGATCTGCGCCCGCCGGATGTCGATTTCTTCCTTGCCCGCCCCCGGAGGCCGCAGAAAGCCGGTGTTCAGCGCGAGGGACCAGTCGGTTAGGTCGGAGTCGTCGACCTTACGGATCTCTGGGGCCATGAACCCCACCGTAGGCGGCCGGTACGGCGGGGCGCACCTGGATATCGGAGCTACCTGGCTATCAGGGCCACCTGGCTGTCGGGGCCACCTGGGTAAGGGCTTACGCGAGCAGGTCGTCCACGTGCGCCTCGCCCTCTCGATACCTTCGGGTGATCTCCGCACCGCAGTCGTCCGCCGTGCGCTGGAGCTCCCGCCGCCGCCGCGAGATCTGCCGCTCGCAGCCGACGAGACGGGCCATCGCGCCGGTCAACTCCTCGTCCGTACGCGCCTGGAGGTCGGACAGGCCGACCTCGGCCAGCGTCTCCTCGGCCAGCCGCCGGGACTCCACCCCCTGTGGAGTGCCGAGCGTCACATGCCGGGCGGAGGAGCGGTGCCCCGGCGGGCCGTCGACCAGGATCTCCGGCAGCAGGTCCACCAGCGCGGCCGGGGGCCGGGTCTCCTCGGCCCCCTCCTCCACCGCCCCCGGCGAGCCGGGGGTCGAGCGGCGGTTGAGCTCGGCGTGGAGGATGTCGATCCGGCCCTGCAGCAGTCTGCGTACATAGCTCAGATCCGCCTCCTCGCTCTGGGCCGAGCGGCGCAGCGCCCGCAGCTCCGGCAGCCGCAGCCCGGCCGGCGAGTCGGCCTGCCGGCCGCCGCGCTGGCTCGGCGGCCTCGGCGGCTGCGCTCCGGGCAGTGCGGGTAGTGCGGGCAGCCCCGGCTGTTGCAAGTCTGTCGGCTGGAATCCCGGCTGCTGCAGGGCCTCGGTGGCCGCCTGGAGCAGGTCGCCGTGCAGGCCGCCGTCCTCCGGGCGCGTCGATGCGGGCCCGGGCGGCTGCCCGGTGCCGGATGTGATCATGCGGTTTCCGTCCCCTCCATGCGGTGCTACGCGAGCTGATCGCGTTGTGCCCATTGCGCACCGCTTGCACGCATCGTGCCACTGTGTACGGTCCGTCCGCAGCGCGCTTCCACTCGATCGGCCCCGGAAGAAGGCAGGGCATGATGGACCGTATGCGTGCTGTGGTACAGAGGGTGAACGGGGCGAGCGTCGTCGTGGACGGCGAGACGGTAGGGGAGGTCGTCGGCCAGGGGCTGTGCGTCCTGGTCGGGGTGACGCATGACGACACCCCGGAGAAGGCGGCGCAGCTGGCCCGCAAGCTGTGGTCCGTACGCATCCTGGAAGGCGAGAAGTCCTGTTCTGACCTGGCCGCTCCGCTGCTGGTCATCAGCCAGTTCACGCTGTACGGCGACGCCCGCAAGGGCCGCCGGCCCACCTGGAACGCGGCCGCGCCGGGCGAGGTCGCCGAGCCGCTGGTGGACGAGGTCGTGGCGCGGCTGCGGGAGCTGGGCGCGCATGTGGAGACGGGCCGGTTCGGAGCGGACATGAAGGTCACGCTCACGAACGACGGCCCGTTCACGGTGATCGTCGAGGTCTGAGACCCCGCCTACGACTTTCTCTACGTCTTTCTCTACGTCTTTCTCTACGGCTCGACGACGACCTCTTGTGCCGCGGCTGTCGTATCCACGATGAGCGCCGCGTCCACCGGCACGTTCCGCTTCACCAGCGCCAGGGCGATCGGCCCCAGCTCGTGGTGGCGGGCCGAGGTCGTCACAAAGCCCAGCGTGCGTCCCGCCTCGCCCTCCGAGGCGAGCCGTACGGGCGCGCCGTGGCCGGGCAGCGTCACCTCGCTGCCGTCCAGATGGAGGAAGACCAGCCGCCGGGGCGGCTTGCCCAGGTTCTCCACCCGGGCGACGGTCTCCTGGCCGCGGTAGCAGCCCTTGTGGAGGTGTACGGCGCTGCCGATCAGGCCCAGCTCATGGGGGATCGTCCGGTGGTCGGTCTCCAGGCCGAGCCGCGGACGGTGCGCCTCGACGCGCAGCGCCTCGTACGCCAGCACACCGGCCGGCGGACCGCTCGCCGCGGCGAAGGACTCCAGACCGGCGCGCGGCAGGAACAGGTCCCGGCCGTACGAGGTCTCGCGGACGGCGGCGCCCTCGGGGACCTCGGCGATACTGCCCGCGGGGAGGTGGACGACCGCGAACTCCTCGGTGCGGTCGGCGGTCTCCACCCGGTAGAAGAACTTCATGCTCTCCAGGTAGGCGAGCAGATCGCCCTGGGTGCCGGGCTCCACATGGGCCCAGGTGGTCTCGCCGTCGTCGACCATGTAGAGCGCGTGTTCGATATGACCGTGCGGGGAGAGGATCAGCGCCTCCGTGGCCTGACCGGCCGGGAGTTCGCTCACATGCTGGGTGAGCAGCAGATGCAGCCAGCTCAGCCGGTCCGGGCCGGTGACCGTGATCACACCGCGGTGCGAGAGGTCCACGAAGCCGGAGCCGCCGGCGAGCGAGCGCTGCTCGCGGAACAGGTCGCCGTAGTGCGCGGCGACGCCTTCGTCGGGGCCCTCGCCGGGGACGGCGCCGGGCAGCGACAGCAAAGGGCTCTTCATGAGCTCAGCCTACGACTCGGCCCGGGTCGGGACCTGACCTAGGACCCCGGCGTAGGACCAGGGTCGTCGTCCGCGCGATCGGCTGAACACTTGGCGCAGCGGCCGAAGATCGCGAAGTGCTTCATATCGGTGTCGAAGCCGAAGCTCGCCCGCAGCTGCCGGACGAACGGCTCGGCCACCGACAGATCGGCCTCGATCACATCCGTGCAGTCCCGGCAGACCATGTGGATGTGGTGGTGCCGGTCGGCCAGGTGGTACGTGGGGGCGCCGTGCCCGAGGTGGGCATGGCTGACCAGCCCCAGCTCCTCCAGCAGCTCCAGGGTGCGGTAGACCGTGGAGATGTTGACGCCGCTGGCGGTGCGGCGCACCTCGGTGAGGATGTCGTCCGGGGTGGCGTGCTCGAGGTGGTCGACGGCCTCGAGCACGAGCTGGCGCTGCGGCGTCAGGCGATAGCCGCGCTCCCGCAGATCTGTCTTCCAGTCGGTGGTCGCCACGGTGCCCAGTGTAGGGCGGTCGGTCGGCGGTCGGTCGGCCTGCGGCCGTCGGCGGTCGGTCAGCGGAAGAAGGCGATGCCGTCGTCCGGGAGGTCCTTGAGGTCCTTGGCCCATTCGCGCGGGTCCACGACCTTCTTCAGATGCGCGGACATGTACGGCCGCAGCGGCACCTCCGGGGTGGCCTTCTCGCCGACCCACATCAGATCGCTCTTGACGTAGCCGTAGAGCCGCTTGCCGCCGGAGTACGGGCCGGAGGCGGCGGTACGGGCCACGGCGTCCGTCACCACGTCGATCTGCGGCTTGCCCTCCGCCAGCTCGCCGTACCAGACCTCGACGACGCCCTGGTCGCGGATCATGACGATCTCGACCTTGCGGTCCTTGTCGATCCGCCAGAAGCCGTACTCGCTCTCCAGCGGGCGGACCTTCTTGCCTTCGCCGTCGAGCACCCAGGTGTGCGAGATGTACTCCAGGAAGTCGCGGCCGTCGTGGGTGAAGGTCACTTCCTGCCCGAAGTTGCACTTCTCGGTCCCCGGGAAGTCATAGACGCCCGCGCCCTCCCAGTTGCCGAGGAGGAAGACGAGCGGTACGAGGTCCGGGTGGAGGTCGGACGGGATCTCGATCATGAATCCAGGCGATCTGTGGGAAGGGGCGGGGGAGGGGTGGGTCAGCGCTGGCCCTGGTACAGCTTCTTCCAGGTCAGCGCGGCGAAGCCGAGGGTGGCGACGGCGACCAGGATCATCAGCGTGGTGAAGACTGCCTCAAGCACGAGCGCGCTCCTTGGAGGAGTGGGACGTTCCGTTGGGACTTGCGGAACGGTCATGAACCGGGGCCGAGTCTAGTCGCCGGTGCGGTGACCGGCTCTTCGAGGTCTCCCGTGCGTGCGGGGGCATCCCGCCCGGCCTGAGACTTATCCCGTAAGTGATTTCCGGGCAGTCTGAAGAAGGCCGTGACTTCGTCGGATTGTCGTCGTTCCCATGGTGGGCTGCAAGAAGCCCCGTCGAGTCAACCACGGCGAGACTCCGCACCTTCGGGCCGCGAGTCACGTGGCAGCTCGCCGACCACGCATCCAGCCTGGTGGCGCGCCTCTGCTCGACAGATTCCGGCCATGCGCCGCAGCAACCCAGGGGGTACCTCCCATGCCGAAGGCTATGGGGGCGAGACCCGACCCGCGAATGAGCGGCCCAAGGACCACGCCGGAGCGCTGCGACCGCATACCGGACCATCCCACCAAGACTTACGGGATGGCTCTTAGGCTGGCCGTATGGCGAAGAAACAGCTGGTGATCAAGGTGACGGCGGGGGTGGACGCGCCCGAGCGGTGCTCGCAGGCGTTCACGGTGGCGGCGGTGGCCGCGGCGAGCGGTGTGGAGGTCTCGCTGTGGCTGACGGGGGAGTCGTCCTGGTTCGCGCTCCCGGGACGCGCGGCGGAGTTCGAGCTGCCGCATGCGGCGCCGCTGCCGGACCTGATCGAGGGCATCCTCGCGGGCGGCACGATCACGGTGTGCTCGCAGTGCGCGGCCCGTCGGGACATCGAGGAGAAGGACCTCATCGAGGGCGCCCGGATAGCGGGGGCACAGGTGTTCGTCAGCGAGATCATGCCGGAGGGCGTGCAGGCGCTCGTGTACTGATCTCTCGTCTGCTGATCCAGCGGCTGAGCTAGCGGCGGTGGTTGTACTCGTCCAGCTCCCGCCACCACCGGTCGGACTCCTCATCGCCCGACTCGTCCCACCACCGGTCGTCCGGGCCCCTGCGGTTGGCCACGATGGCGGCCAGTGGCGGGATCACCATGGCGACGATGCACATCACGACGGCGGCCGGGACGGACCACAGGCGCACGAATCCCCATGCCGAGATGAAGAGCGTCAGGCACGCGCCCATCAGGATGAAATATGCGTGGCGCCGTCGCGCGTACATACGACAAGGATACGTCCGGGGGCGCCGCCCGGACACCCGTACGACAGCCCCCGAACAGCCCGGAGGGCCGCACCCCGCCGAGGCGTCCAACCCCGGGGCGCGGCCCTCCGGCCGTACCTGACCGTTGACACGCGGGTGCGCGTCAGACGGCGATGGCGACCTCCGCCAGGCCACCCTTCTGGGCGACGACGGTGCGGTCCGCGGTCGCGCCCGGGACCAGGGCGCGTACGGTCCACGTGCCCTCGGCCGCGTAGAAGCGGAACTGGCCGGTCGCCGAGGTGGGGACCTCGGCGGTGAACTCACCGGTGCTGTCCAGCAGCCGGACGTAGCCGGTGACCGGCTCGCCGTTGCGGGTCACCGATCCCTGGATGGTGGTCTCGCCGGGCTTGATGGTCGACGCGTCGGGGCCGCCGGCCGTTGCTCCACACATGGGTGACTGTCCTTACGTTCGGGGAGATCGGGGAGGGGGAGGGAGGGTCAGCTGTTGGCGCCCAGCTCGATCGGCACGCCGACGAGGGAGCCGTACTCGGTCCAGGAGCCGTCGTAGTTCTTGACGTTGGTCTGGCCCAGCAGCTCGTGCAGGACGAACCAGGTGTGAGCGGAGCGCTCACCGATGCGGCAGTAGGCGATGGTGTCCTTCGACAGGTCGACGCCCTCGCCCTCGTAGAGCTCCTTGAGCTCGTCGTCGGACTTGAAGGTGCCGTCGTCGTTGGCGGACTTCGACCAGGGGATGTTGCGGGCGGTCGGCACGTGGCCCGGCCGCTGCGACTGCTCCTGCGGGAGGTGCGCCGGGGCGAGCAGCTTGCCGGAGAACTCGTCGGGGGAGCGGACGTCCACCAGGTTCAGCGAGCCGATGGCCGCCACGACGTCGTCGCGGAAGGCGCGGATCGAGGCGTCCTGGGCCTTGGCCTTGTACTCGGTCTTCGCCCGGGACGGGGCCTCGGCGACCAGGTCGCGGGAGTCGAGCTCCCACTTCTTGCGGCCGCCGTCGAGGAGCTTCACGTCCTGGTGCCCGTAGAGCTTGAAGTACCAGTAGGCATAAGAGGCGAACCAGTTGTTGTTGCCGCCGTAGAGGACGACCGTGTCGTCGTTGGCGATGCCCTTCTCGGACAGCAGCTTCTCGAAACCGGCCTGGTCGACGAAGTCGCGGCGCACCGGGTCCTGGAGGTCCTGCCGCCAGTCGATCCGGATGGCGTTCTTGATGTGGTTCTTGTCGTAGGCAGAGGTGTCCTCGTCGACCTCCACGATGACCGTCTTGGGGTCATCGATGCGGGCCTGTACCCAGTCGGCGTCAACCAGGACGTCGCTGCGGCTCATGTTTCTCTCCTCCGGGGCAGTTGCGGCGGTACGGGTACGCGTCGGTATGCGGGCTACGCGCGGTTCGGTAGCGAGCGTACGAACGGAGTGCGGGCGGGCTCGGCTGACGGGCCGAAAGGAGCGGGGCCTATGAGGCAAGAAAAGGAGCGGGCCGCGCGTCCTCGTCAGGCGGCGCGACAGAGCATGGCGGCAACGCGGCACAGGTCCACTGCCCGCCGCTTCGTGAGATCCGCCTGTCGCTTCATGCGTCCGATCGTAGGGACGGACTGGCGGGCATGTCACCGGTGTGTCGGATGGTGAGACGAGATTGTCCGCGATGTGAAACGAGAGGGGCGTCCGGTGCGCCGCCGAGTGGTCGGCGGGGCACCGAACGCCCCTGGATGCCCGCTGAATGTCTGCTGAACGTTGCCATCGCGGACGAGTTCGTCTCAGCGGATGGACAGGAGGAACGATCTGGAGGAACGGCGTGGGGGGAGAGGGCCGCAAGGGGAGGGCGGCGCCGGGGGTTCCGTCGGCTCAGCCCGCCAGCTCGACGTTATTACCCACGACCGACACGTCTATGCCGTCCTTGTCCGTCTCGACCTTCTCGAGCCGCATGCCCGTCGGCAGGCCGTCGATCTTCCGGTCGATGTCCGTGCGCTGGCGCACCTTCTCCTCCCACCCGGGGATCTTGCTGCCCGGGACGGACTCGGCGCGCATCCGGATCGTGTCGCCATTGACGAGGGTCACCGTGGAGTACGTGCTCATGCTCAGGCCCATCAGCTGTCCGGTGATCTTGACGCGGGCCTGGCCCGACTTGCCCTTCCCGGCGTAGCCGACGGTAACGCCCTGGCCGGCCGCCGTGGACAGGTCCGCGTAGCTGATGTGCGCGGAGCCGGTGGCGCTGTCGGCGGTGGCGGAGGAGAAGCTGCTGGATATCCGGACGTTGTGCAGCGAGGCGTTGAGCTTGGTGACGCGCACCGTACGGCCGCCCCCCGCGTCCGTGGTCAGCCCGTCCATGCCGATCTCGACCTCGTCCAGCTCCTTGCCGGCGACCTGGGTCAGGAACGGGAAGCCCTTGATCGAGACGTCGGGGGTGTTGGTCAGCCCCTGACTGGTCTTGATCTTGTCGGCGGCCTCGGATTCCGCGAAGTACACCGCCAGGCGGTCGGCGGCGACGAACAGAATGCCGAGTACGACGAAGACGATCGCCGTGATTCGCAGTGCGCGCATTGTGTTGGGGTCCCCCATGCTCTGGCTCAGGCCCACGCCTGAGGCTGCGAGCCTAACCGCAGCGGTACGGGCGTGGCCGGGCGGCGAGGCCCGGATCACACGGCGAGAGAGCCCGAGGCATGAGTTGCGGGGTGTTTTGGTGCAGGACAACCCCGGGTGTGGGGGGGGGGGGGTGAGCAAATAAACCCCAAAGGACGGGGGGGGAAAACCCGGGGGCCG
>NZ_JBSFMM010000044.1:0-59633 GCF_053599555.1 Streptomyces sp. NPDC000941 | reverse complement strand
CACGCCCGTGGTGCAGGCGTGCCGCCGTCCCGCGTTTCCGCCACCGTACGAGGCTCAGACCGCCTCCCGGCTGATCGGCTGCGGGTTGGGTGCGATGTCCCGGACCCGTGGCCGGCCCGGCTGGCGCAGCAGCAGGGCGACCGCGGCCGCCACCATGGAGATGCCGCCGGCCAGCGCGTACGCCCCGTCGTACCCCCAGTCGTCGACCACCATGGAGCCGAGGCCGCCACCGAACAGCCCGCTGACCAGCTTTCCGCTGTACACCAGGCCGTAGTTGGTGGCGTTGTAGTTCTCGCCGAAGTAGTCCGGGGTCAGGGCGGCGAACATCGGGTAGAAGGCGCCGCCGCCGAAGCCGGAGAGGAAGGCGAAGACGAGGAACAGCGCCTCGTTGTGCAGGTTTCCGGCCCAAATCACCCCGAACTGAGCGAGCCCCAGGACCACGATCACGAACACCAGGGTGTTCTTGCGCCCCCAGATGTCCGACAGCCAGCCCACGACCCCGCGCCCCACGCCGTTGATGACGGACATGACGCCCATCGACGAGGCCGCGACCAGCGGGCCGAAGCCCACGTCCTTGGCGTAGTCGACCTGGAAGGAGATGCCGAAGATGGACACCCCGGCCGTCATCACCAGCGACAGCCACATCAGGGGCAGCATGCCCGTCCTGATGGCCTCCTTGGGGGTGTACTGCCGCACCGCGGGCGGGTTCTTGGCCAGGCTCGCCGCGGTCTTGGCGTTGCCGCTGAAGCGGATCGGGTCGATGTGCGCGGGCCACCAGTTCTTGGGCGGGTCCTTGAAGAACCAGGCGCAGACCGCCACCACGATCAGCACATAGACACCGATGAGGTCGAGCACCTCGTTGTAGTTCCCGGTGTCGAACCAGTAGTTGAAGATGAAGATGAACGGCAGTGCGCCGTACGCGAAGCCGCCGTTGACGAACCCGGTCTTCGCGCCGCGCCGCTCCGGGAACCACTTGCCCACCATATTGATGCAGGTGGCGTAGACGAGCCCGGAGCCGAGCCCCCCGACGACGCCGAAGCCGAAGATCGCTGCGGCAACGTTGTCGAGGTGGGAGAGGGCGAAGAAGCCGACCAGACACAGCGCCGACCCGGTGAACATCGCCCTGCGGGCGGTCAGTATCCCCCTCTCCCGCATCCAGCCGGCCGGGAAGGCGATCCCGGCCTGGAAGAACACCCACACGCTCAGGATCCAGAAGGTGTTGCTCTGGCTCCAGCCGTGTGCTTCGGAGAGCGTGTCCTCGGCCGATCCGTACGCGTACTCGGACACGCTGATGGCCATCATCGCGATCCACGGTAGATAGACCATCAACTTCCGGCTGTGGCCGAGAATGTCGCGGTCCGTCTCGCCGATGCGGTAGACGCGCCCCTTGCCGTCCTGCACTTCGCGGAATGGCACGGTCCCATCCCGGTGTTGCTCTGTGCTCATGACGTCCCCTTGGCTTCGAAGGAACTGGCCAGCGCCCCCTGTCCAAACTCTTCGTGCTCGGGAGAACGGTGCGCTTTACGTGGGCAACCCCGTGGGCAACCCCGTGAGCAGCCCCGCCGACCGGGCCCAGCGGTATTTCGCGCCCAGGACGGCCACCGGCTTCTCGGTGGTGTAGGGGTAGGCGACCACGCCGTGCTCGAAGAGATACTGGCTCGCCTCCTCGACCTCGGTGTCGCCCGCGAGGGAGGCCACCACGGGCTTGTGGATCCCGCGCGCCCGGAACTCCTCGACGACCCGCGCCGTGAGCTCGGCGAACACCATGGGCGGGGTGACGATGGTGTGCCAGTAGCCGAGGACGAGCGCGTGGATGCGCGGGTCCTCCAGGCCCAGCCGGATGGTGGCCTCGTAGGTGGCCGGCGGCTCGCCGCCGGTGATGTCGACCGGGTTGCCGGCCGCGCCGAAGGGCGGGATGAAGCGGCGGAAGGCCGCGTCGAGGTCCGGCGGGATCTCCATCAGCGACAGCCCGTTGTCGACGATGGCGTCGGACAGCAGCACCCCCGAGCCCCCGGCCCCGGTGATGATGACGACGTTGTCACCCTGTGGCGTGGGCAGCACGGGCAGCGCCCGCGCGTACTCCAGCATCTCGTTCAGGCCCGGGGCGCGGATCACCCCGGCCTGCCGCAGGATGTCGTCGTAGACCGCGTCGTCCCCGGCCAGCGCCCCGGTGTGGGAGCCCGCGGCCTTGGCGCCCGCCGCCGTACGGCCCGCCTTGAGCACCACGACCGGCTTCTTCGGCACGGTGGCGCGCGCGGCCTCGACGAAGGCGCGGCCGTCCTTGAGGTCTTCCAGGTGCATGGCGATGCACTGGGTGTTGGGGTCCTCGGCGAAGTAGGTGAGCAGGTCGTCCTCGTCCACGTCCGACTTGTTGCCGAGGCCGACGATCGCCGACACGCCGGTACGGGTGGTGCGGGCGAAGCCGAGGATGGCCATCCCGATGCCACCGGACTGCGAGGTGAGCGCCACCGGCCCCTTGACGTCGTACGGGGTGCAGAACGTGGCGCACAGGTCCTGCCAGGTGGAGTAGTAGCCGTAGATGTTCGGCCCCAGCAGTCGGACCCCGTGCTCCTCGGCGATCGCCACGATTCGCTCCTGCAGCTCGTGTTCGCCGGTCTCGGCGAAGCCGGAGGGGATGAGGACGGCGTTGGGGATGCCCTTGCGGCCGACCTCCTCCAGCGCCGCGGGGACGAACTTGGCGGGGATCGCGAAGACCGCCACATCCACCTCGCCCGGCACATCCGTCACCGACTTGTACGCCTTGCGGCCCAGGATGTCGTCGGACTTGGGGTTCACCGGATGGATCTCGCCGGGGAAGCCACCGTCGATGAGGTTGCGCATCACCGAGTTGCCGATCTTGCCCTGCTCGTTGGAGGCGCCGATCACGGTGACCGAGCGCGGCTGCATCAGCCGCCGCATCGCGGTCAGGATCTCCTCGCGCGAGTAGCGGCGCCGCTCGGCGGGCGGCGTGTCGCTGAGCAGGATCCGTACGTCGGCGGCCAGCACCCCGCTCGCGGAGGCGAACACCGGATTCAGATCCACCTCCGCCACTTCGGGAAAATCGGCGGCCAGCCGGGAGACCCGGACCACCAGGTCGGCCAGCGCCTCCCGGTCGACCGCCGCCCCGCCGCGTACGCCGCGCAGCACCCCGGCGGCCCGGATGGAGTCCAGCATCGACAGCGCGTCGTCGCTGCTCGCCGGGGCCAGCCGGAAGGTGATGTCCTTCAACACCTCCACCAGCACCCCGCCGAGGCCGAACGCGACGACCTTGCCGAAGGTCGGGTCGGTGACCGCGCCGACGATGACCTCCTGGCCGCCCGGCGGCACCATCTGTTGCACCTGCACGCCCTGGATCTGCGCCTTCGGGTCGTACGCGCGGGCGTTGGTCACGATCGTGGTGAACGCGCCGCGCACCTCGGCCGCCGACGTCAGCCCCACCTGGACCCCGCCCGCGTCGGTCTTGTGCAGGATGTCCGGGGAGACGATCTTGAGGGCGACCGGGAAGCCGATCCGGTCGGCGAGCGCCACCGCGTCGTCCGCGCACTCCGCCAGCCCCTCGGCCGGGGTCGGAATCCCGTACGCGTCGGTGATCAGCTTGCCCTCGGGGGCCGTCAGCGCCGTGCGCCCCTCGGCGCGCGCGGCGTCGAGCACGGCCCGTACGGCATCGTTGTCATACGTCACCGTCAGATCACTCCGTTCGCCTTGAGTAGCCGCACTTCCTCGTCGCCGAGGCCCAGCTCCCCGACGTACACCTCTTCGTTGTGCTCGCCCAGCAGCGGCGAGCGCTCGACCTCGACCGGGGAGTCGGAGAGCTTCAGCGGCGAACCGACGGTGGTGAAGGTGCCGCGCTCGGGGTGGTCGACGCGCACCACCATCTCGTTGGCCGCGAGCGACGAGTCCTCGACGATCTCCTTGGTGGACAGGATCGGCCCGCAGGGGATGTTGTGGGCGTTCAGCGCCTCCAGCACCTCCCACTTGGGCAGGGTGGACGACCACTCCTCGATCAGCTGGAACATCTTGGCCAGCTTGGGCAGCCGCGCCTCGGGCGTCGCCCACTCCGGGTCCTCGGCCAGCTCCGGCCGCCCGATCAGCTCCGTGATCGGCTGCCAGCCGACGGGCTGCACGATGACGTACACATAGTCGTTGGGCCCGCCGGGCGCGCATTTGACCGCCCAGCCCGGCTGTCCGCCGCCGCTCGCGTTGCCCGAGCGCGGCACCTCGTCCCCGAAGCTCTCGTTCGGGTACTCCGCGAGCGGGCCGTGCGCCAGCCGCTGCTGATCGCGCAGCTTGACCCGGCACAGATTCAGCACCGCGTGCTGCATGGCCACATTGACGCGCTGGCCGCGCCCGGTGTGGGTGCGCTGGTAGAGCGCGGCCAGGATGCCCGCCACACAGTGCACCCCGGTGCCCGAGTCGCCGATCTGCGCGCCCGTCGCCAGCGGCGGCCCGTCGTCGAACCCGGTCGTGGACATGGACCCGCCCATGGCCTGCGCGACCACCTCGTACGCCTTGAACTTGGTGTACGGGCCGTCGCCGAAGCCCTTGATCGAGGCGTAGACGATCCGCGGGTTGATCTCCTGGATGCGCTCCCAGCTGAAGCCCATGCGGTCCACGGCGCCCGGGCCGAAGTTCTCCACCATGACGTCGCTGCGCCGGATGAGCTCGGTGAGGATCTCCTTGCCGCGCTCGGTCTTGGTGTTGAGGGTGATGCTCCGCTTGTTGCAGTTGAGCATCGTGAAGTAGAGGGAGTCGACGTCCGGGAGGTCGCGCAGCTGCTTGCGCGTGATGTCGCCGGTGACGGACTCCAGCTTGATGACGTCCGCGCCGAGCCAGGCCAGCAGCTGGGTGGCGGAGGGACCGGACTGTACGTGCGTCATGTCGAGGACGCGTACGCCCTCAAGAGCCTTGGTCATCTCCTGACCCCTTTTACTTGTACATCGTCTGGTTCATCGTTCCGGGGGCATACGCGTCCGGGTCGACCCAGACGTTGATCAGCGACGGTTTGCCGGACTCGCGGGCGCGCCGCAGGGCCGGGGCGATGTCCGCCGGGTCCCGGACCTCCTCGCCGTAGCCGCCGAGCATCCGCGCGAACTGGTCGTACGGCACATCGCCGAGGGTGTTGCCGACCCGCTGGCGCTCCTCGCCGTACTTCGCCTTCTGGCCGTAACGGATCTGGTTCATCGAGGAGTTGTTGCCGACGATGCCGACGAAGGGCAGGTTGAAGCGGACCAGCGTCTCGAAGTCCCAGCCGGTGAGGGAGAACGCGCCGTCCCCGAAGAGGGTCACGACCTCCTTGTCGGGGCGCGCCTGCTTGGCGGCCATCACGAACGGCACGCCGACCCCGAGGGTGCCCAGCGGACCGGGGTCCATCCAGTGGCCGGGCGACTTGGGCTGCACCACCTGACCGGAGAAGGTGACGATGTCGCCGCCGTCGCCGATGTAGATCGAGTCCTCGGTGAGGAAGTCGTTGATCTCGCTGACCAGGCGGTACGGATGGATGGGGGAGGCGTCCGAGCGCAGCTGCGGCAGCCGCTTCTCGATCGCGGTCTGCTCGGCGGCGCGCAGCTCGTCCAGCCACTCCTTGCGCCGGTCCGCGCCCCCGTTGAGCCGGCCCGAGGCGGCCTGGGTGACGGCGGACAGGACCAGTCCCGCGTCGCCGACGATGCCGAGGTCGATGTCGCGGTTCTTGCCGACGGTGCGGTAGTCGAGGTCGATCTGGACGACCGTCGCGTCGGGGGAGAGCCGCTTGCCGTAGCCCATCCGGAAGTCGAAGGGGGTGCCGACGATCACGATCAGATCGGCGCCTGCGAAGGCGTAGCGGCGGGAGAGCTGGAAGTGGTGCGGGTCGCCGGGCGGCAGGGTGCCGCGGCCCGCGCCGTTCATGTACGCGGGCACATTCAGCGTCCGTACCAGTTCGATGGCCGCGTCGGTGCCCCGGCAGGTCCACACCTGGCTGCCCAGCAGGATCGCCGGCTTCTCGGCCCGCACCAGCAGGTCTGCCAGCTTCTCGACGGCCTCGGGGTCGCCGGCGCTGCGGGTGGAGGCCCGGTACTTCCCGGCCTCGGGGATACGGGCCTTCGCGGCCGGGACCTTGGCGTCCAGGACATCGCGCGGGATCTCCAGGAAGGACGGGCCGGGGGCGCCGTGGTAGCACTCGCGGAAGGCCATGGACACCATGTCGGCGGCACGGGCGGTGTCCGGGACGGTGGCGGCGAACTTGGTGATCGGCGCCATCATGTCGACGTGCGGGAGGTCTTGGAGGGACCCCATCTTGTGCTGGGTGTGGGCGCCCTGTCCGCCGATGAGCAGCATGGGGGACTCGGCGCGGAAGGCGTTGGCTACGCCGGTGACCGCGTCGGTGGTGCCGGGGCCGGCCGTGACGACGGCGCAGCCGGGTTTGCCGGTGATGCGGGCGTAGCCGTCGGCGGCGTGGGCGGCCACCTGTTCATGGCGTACGTCGATGACATCGATGCCCTCGTCGACGCAGCCGTCGTAGATGTCGATGATGTGGCCGCCGCAGAGCGTGTAGATGACCTCGACGCCCTCGGCTTTGAGCGCCTTGGCGACCAAGTGCCCGCCGGAGATGAGTTCCTGGCTGTCGTCGGGCATGGCGATGCGCGTCCCTTCGTAGGGGGTGGGTGCGGTCTCGCGATAGGTCTTGCAGATTGCATACAGTCGACGTTATGCGGTATGAACATTGTTATCCCGCATCGACTGATCGATGTCCAGGGGGCGTGCGGCAAGGGTTTGACCAAGCGCTGCGACTGGGACCAAAGGAGCGGGCATGGACCTGTTCGAACATCAGGCACGGGAACTCTTCGAGCGCCACGGCGTGTTGGTGCCACGGGCGGAGGTCGCGGACTCGGCGCCCGCGGCCCGCGCGGCGGCCGAGCGGCTGGGCGGCCGAGTCGTCGTCAAGGCGCAGGTGAAGGCGGGGGGACGGGGCAAGGCGGGCGGGGTGAAGCTCGCCGCGGACCCGGCGGCGGCAGAATTGACCGCCCGTCAGATCCTCGGCATGGACATCAAGGGGCACACCGTCCACCGGGTGATGGTCGCCGAACCGGTCGACGTGGAGCGCGAGTTCTACGTCGGCTACGCCCTGGACCGGGCCCGCGGCCGCTTCCTGGCGATCGCCTCCGCCGAGGGCGGCATGGAGATCGAGGAGGTGGCGGCCCGCCGCCCCGAGGCGGTGGCCCGGACCGCGGTGGACCCGGAGGAGGGCGTGACCGAGGCGAAAGCCGCCGAGATCGCGGCGGCGGGCGGGCTGCCGGCCGAGGCGGCATCGATTCTGCGCCGGCTGTGGACCGTGCTGACCGAGCAGGACGCGCTGCTGGTCGAGGTCAACCCGCTCGTGGTGACGCGCGGCGGGGAGATCGTGGCGCTGGACGGCAAGGTGACGCTGGACGACAACGCGAGCTTCCGCAGGACGTACGCGTACCAGGACACCAAGGGCGTCGGTCTGGAGGAGAAGGCGGCGGCCAAGGGACTGAACTACGTCAAGCTGGACGGCCAGGTCGGCGTCATCGGCAACGGCGCGGGCCTGGTCATGTCCACCCTCGACGTGGTCGCCGGCTGCGGCGCCCGCCCCGCCGACTTCCTCGACATCGGCGGCGGCGCCTCGGCCGAGGTGATGGCGGACGGCCTCTCCGTCGTCCTCGGCGACCCCGACGTACGGTCCGTCCTCGTCAACGTCTTCGGCGGGATCACCGCCTGCGACGCGGTGGCCGAGGGCATCGTCCGCGCCCTGGACACCGTAACCCTCACCAAACCGCTGGTCGTCCGGCTCGACGGCAACAGCGCGGCGCGCGGCCGGGCGATCCTCGCCGGGCGTGCCCATCCGCTCGTACACCAGGCGGACACCATGGACGGCGCCGCGGCGCGGGCCGCCGAACTCGCGGCAGTCGCGGGCTAAGGGCTAAGGCTAAGGGGGCTTACGCTCATGGCAATCTTCCTCACCAAGGACAGCAAGGTCATCGTCCAGGGCATGACCGGCGCGGAGGGCATGAAGCACACCCGCCGGATGCTCGCGGCCGGCACCGACATCGTCGGCGGGGTCAACCCGCGCAAGGCCGGGGTCCAGGTCGACATCGACGGCCGTACGGTGCCGGTCTTCGGCTCCGTAGCCGAGGCGGTGGACGCCACCGGCGCCGATGTGACGGTCCTCTTCGTCCCGCCGCCGTTCGCCAAGGCCGCGGTCATCGAGGCGGCCGACGCCGGGATCCCGCTCGCCGTCGTGATCACCGAGGGCATCCCGGTGCACGACGCGGTCGCCTTCCAGGCCTACGCCCGGGCCCGCGCCACCCGGATCATCGGCCCGAACTGCCCGGGGCTGATCTCCCCGGGCCAGTCCAACGCGGGCATCATCCCCTCCGACATCACCAAACCGGGCCGGATCGGCCTGGTGTCCAAGTCGGGCACGCTGACGTACCAGCTGATGTACGAACTGCGGGACATCGGCTTCTCGTCGTGCGTGGGCATCGGCGGCGACCCGGTGATCGGCACCACCCATATCGACGCCCTGGCCGCGTTCGAGGCCGACCCCGACACCGACCTGATCGTGATGATCGGCGAGATAGGCGGCGACGCGGAGGAGCGGGCGGCGCGCTTCATCGCCGAGCGGGTGACCAAGCCGGTGGTCGGCTACATAGCGGGCTTCACGGCCCCCGAGGGCAAGACCATGGGCCACGCCGGGGCCATCGTGTCCGGCTCCTCGGGCACCGCCCGGGCCAAGAAGGAGGCGCTGGAGGCGGCCGGCGTACGGGTCGGGGCCACGCCGACGGAGACGGCCGAGCTGGTGTTCGCCCTTCTGGCGGACGCCGGTGATGTGCGCCGGGTCGGCCAGGGAAGGTGATGAGGATGGCAGCCACCCTCACCCATAAACCCGGCACCGCCTGGGCCGACGCCTGGCAGCGCAGCCTGGCCGCCGCGCCCGAGGCGTTCCGGGACGACCGTGTCCTCAACCTGTGGGACGGCCGCTGGCACGCCGACGGCCACCCCCTCCCCGCCGTCACCCCGGTCGACGGCACCCCCATCGCCGGCCCGCCCCGCCTGGACGCGGCCACCGCCCGCCAGGCCGTACGCGCCTCCCTCGACCAGCACCGCGCCTGGCGCCATATCGCCCTCCCCGAGCGCCGCGCCCGCGTCGCCGCCACCCTCGACGCCCTCGCCGCCCACCGCGAACTGCTCGCACTCCTCCTGGTCTGGGAGATCGGCAAGCCCTGGCGGCTCGCCCAGGCCGACGTGGACCGGGCCATCGACGGCGTCCGCTGGTACGCCGACGAGATCGACCGCATGCTGGAGCGCCGCTCCCCGCTCCCCGGCCCGGTCTCCAACATCGCCAGCTGGAACTACCCGATGAGCGTCCTCGGCCACGCCATGCTGGTCCAGGCCCTCGCGGGCAACGCCGTGATCGCCAAGACCCCCACCGACGGCGGCCTCGCCTGCCTCACCCTCGCCGCCGCCCTCGCCGCCCGCGAGGGCGTCCCCATCACCCTGGTCAGCGGCAGCGGCGGCGAACTCTCCGAGGCCCTGGTCCGCTCGCCCGAGATCGGCTGCGTCTCCTTCGTCGGCGGCCGCGACACCGGCGCCCGCGTCGCCACCGCCGTCGCCGACCTCGGCAAACGCCACATCCTCGAACAGGAGGGCCTCAACGCCTGGGGCATCTGGAACTTCACCGGCTGGGACGAGCTCGGCCCCCAGATCCGCAAGACCTTCGACTACGCCAAGCAGCGCTGCACCGCCTACCCCCGCTTCGTCGTCCAGCGCTCCTCCTTCGACGCCTTCCTGGCCGTCTACCTCCCCGCCGTACGCGCCATCCGCCTCGGCCACCCCCTCGCCGTGGAGCACCCGGCCGACCCCCTCCCCGACCTCGACTTCGGCCCCCTGATCAACGCCGCCAAGGCCAAGGAGCTCGACGACCAGGTCGCCGAGGCCATCGACCGCGGCGCCGTCCCCCTCCACCGCGGCGACCTCGCCGACGGCCACTTCCTCCCCGACCAGGACCGCTCCGCCTACCTGGCCCCGGTCACCCTCCTCAACCCGCCCCCGTCCTCCCCCCTCCACCACGCCGAGCCCTTCGGCCCCGTCGACACCCTCGTCCTGGTCGACACCGAGGCCGAACTGCTGGCCGCCATGAACGCCAGCAACGGCGCCCTCGTCGCCACCCTCTCCTGCGACGACCCCGCCACCTACCAGCGTCTCGCCCCCCAGATCCGCGCCTTCAAAACCGGCCACGGCAAGCCCCGCTCCCGCGGCGACCGCGACGAGCTCTTCGGCGGCTTCGGCGCCTCCTGGCGCGGCGCCTTCGTCGGCGGCGACCTCCTCGTCCACGCCGTCACCGAAGGCCCCGACCCCGACCGCACCCCCGGCAACTTCCCCGACTACCACCTGATGCCCGCCTGACGCCGCCTGGCACCGCCCGACCACCCACCGTGACCCTCAACCCGGCCCCGGACCGCGTCACCGCAGGTCGGCGCGGCCCGGGGCCGGTCCCTTACGCAGGTGAAACGCACTCCAAAACCTTGGTATCGTTGTCCCTGTCGCCGCGGGGAACCGCGCAGCACACCTGGTCCGGGTGGCGGAATGGCAGACGCGCTAGCTTGAGGTGCTAGTGCCCTTTATCGGGCGTGGGGGTTCAAGTCCCCCCTCGGACACGTACTGATAGCCCACGGGTTTCGCGGGAGTGCTGGTCGAGTCTCATCTCGGCCAGCACTTTGTGTTTCCCGGAGTCGTACGTGAGCCGCAGCCCGAGCTGCCGGTAGACCTCGGCCTTGTCCGGGGGTTCGGCCTGCCGTACCACGGCAGCCGGATCCTTGATCGAGCGGACGAGGCGCGCGATCTCATCGCGGGACAGCCGCGTCCCCGCCCCCGTCGATGACGCGCGGAGTTCGGCGTCGGCTCTGGCCCGGCGGGCCTGGGTCTCGGTGATCCACTGGGTGACGACGGCAGGGTCGGCGCCTGCAGCGCGCAGCAGGCCCTTGGCTTCGTACACCCGCATCGCCTTGGGAGTCAGGCCCGCGGCCCGGGCGGCCTGCCCGATGGTCAGTTGCTGTCGCGTCATGTCGCGCCTCCTCCCTCCAAGTGTTGACCCGGCCCCAGGGGCCGGGTTCCAGCGTCGAGGCGTACGGATGGAATGCGATGAGAGAGGTGATGGCCATGCCGTTCCGTGCGGATGAGGTCTTCCGCCGCCCGGACGCGGACTGCGGGTGCGAGCTGACCGTGGGGGCGGCTCCGCCCGCCCGCACCGGTCGGCACGACGCCCCGACCTGCTACTGCGGCAAGCCCATGGTCAAGAAGTCTGAATAGCGCGGAAGCCGGGGAGCCTGGCCCTGCCACGCCGAACGAGCCCCAGTGGTGTCGCCCTCGTGCCACCGGGGCTCAAGGCCGTCCGATGCCCGCTCACGCCGAGCCGAGGTGTCCTGCGCGTTGGCCGACTCGCCAAGAGAGGGCCACGAGCAGCAGACCACCGCAAACGATGAACCTGTCGGCGAGGTTGAAGGTGGGTCACCAGCCCGAGTGCAGGTGGTCGGTGACCTGCCCGTCGGCGGCCCGGTCGACGAAATTGGCGACCGCGCCGCCCAGGATCGCGGCGAGCGCGATGCCCCATAGGTGGCGGCGTACCGTCGGCGCGGTGCGCCACAGGGCGACTGCGACGGAGGTGGTGACTAGCCCGGTTGGTGCTCGCCACCGAGCGGCCTGTTGGGGCGTGCTCGTCGGCCTGCGGCCGTGTGCCTGTCTGCGACGGGAGAAGCCCGTAGGCCGCTACGACCTGGCGTCCATCACTCCGGCTCTCCACAGACCCACGGCGGCTCCTGCGATGCCGCCGATCAGATAGAAGGCAGAGTGCCCGCCAGGTAGGGCTTCCAGACTGCTGAACTCCTCAATCCAGTTCACCACGACGACCATCAGGCTGAGCGAGAACAGGGACCAGCCGAAGGCCCTGGACACCAGCGAGCGTGTGTGCACCCGACTGATTTTGATCTTGTTGGTCTTCGTCATGCCGTGCTCGCCTTCTTCTGCGCGAGGGAGGTCGGGGAATCGGTGTCGGTCAAGGCCTCCCGGCCGGGCCGGAGGCGAGCCGAGATCACGAGGTAAACGACGGCGCCGGCGAACACCACGATCGAGGTCCAGTCGTTCAGGCGCAGGCCGAGGAATCGGCGAGCCTCGTCAACGCGCAGATATTCGACCCAGAAGCGGCCTGCGGTATACGCGGTGGCGTAGAGGGCGAAGGCCCGGCCGTGGCCGAGCTTGAAGCGGCGGTCGGCCCACAGGACCAGGACTGCCACACCGACGTCCCACAGTGACTCGTAGAGGAAGGTCGGGTGGTAGGTGGCCACGTCCGGGCTGCTCACCGGCCGGTTGCCGGGATCGATCTTCAAACCCCAGGGGAGGGTGGTCGCCCGGCCGTACAGCTCCTGGTTGAACCAGTTCCCCCAGCGGCCGATGGCCTGAGCCAGCGCGATGCAGGGGGCGATCACGTCGGCGAAGACAGGGAGGGGGACACCGTGTCGGCGGCAGCCGATCCAGGCTCCCAGGGCACCGAGAGCGATGGCGCCCCAGATCCCGAGGCCGCCCTGCCAGACGTACAGGGCGCGGATCGGTTCGCCGCCTTTCCCGAAGTATGCGTCCGGGCTGGTGATCACGTGGTAAAGGCGGCCGCCGACGAGGCCGAACGGCACTGCCCAGATGGCGATGTCGCCGACGGCGTGCTTGCCGCCGCCCCGCGCCACCCAGCGTCGCGAGCCGAGCCACACCGCCACGAAGACGCCGATGATGATGCAGAAGGCGTAGGCCCTCAGAGGGAGAGGGCCCAGGTGGATCACGCCGGTGGGCGGGCTGGGCAGGTAAGCGAACTCCATGCCCGCAGTATAGGCAGAGAGAGCTAAGTAGATTAGTAAATTGTGCACCATGATCGCGCCATGTTGTCCGTGATTCCACACGTCAGAGGGGTATCACGTTGATCACCGGGGCGCAGGTACCCGCCCATCTGGAGCGGTGATCGACTAACGCCATTAGTGGATGACGGCACGCTCCGAGCGATGCGTGCCTGGCCCGCAGCGCGCGACTCGGCGCCGGTCGGAAGCGTCGAGGCGACAACCGACGTTGCCATCGAGACGACCAGGGGCACTATTCACCGCGACGTTGGGGAGGCTGCCTCGTCGGTGATGTGGAGCAGACCCGCTACGCCGCCGCGGTCCCGGCAAACGTGCCTGCGCCGCTTGCAGCCTGCGGCGGGCGTTTTCTCCGGCCAACAGCCGCCGCCATCTACTATGAACCCGCGTACTGCGTCGGAAAGGAAGCGGCCATGAGGTGGTTGGGGGAGCTGGAGGCGGAGATCATGGACCGCCTGTGGAGATGGAAGCGCCCGGCAACGGTGCGCGAGGTCGTCGACGACATCAACGAGACCCGGTCCGTCGCGTACACCACCGTCATGACTGTGGCCAACATCCTCCACAACAAGGGCTGGCTCCGCCGCGAGGAGAAGGAAGGTCGTGCCTGGCTGTACGAGGCCGTCTACAGTCGCGAGCAGTACTCTGCGGCCCTGATGGAGGATGCGCTCGGCGCGAGCGAAGACCGGCGGACGGCCTTGGCGCACTTCGTCGAGCAGATGACCTCCGCGGAGGTCAGCGCCCTTCGTGCGGTGCTGCGGGCCGCGAAAGGGCGAGCTGAGGAGTGACCGTCGTCGCCGCGCTCATCGGGTACGCGGCCGCGTGTCGGCGTCCTCACCCGGCGCCCCTCGGCGTCGATGAGCGCAGCGGCCGTGATCGTGCCGCTGTTGCCCTTCGTGGTCGGCTGCGCCGCGAATGCGCCGGATGGCCCCGGACACCCTCACCAGCGTGGTCGCTGTGCCGGCATCGCCATCGACCACCGCCCGCCCTCGGTGGCACGGCGCAGGCGACGGCATTACGGCACCGAGCGTCGCGGGTCAGGCGGCGCGGCGACCGGTGTCAGGGTCTGCGCTCCCGCGGGTGTCGAGGGCGGCCGGGGTACCGGGGGACTGGTCGGCGGGCGCCGGTGCCGCGCCGGGCAGCCGTAGACCTTTGAGTGCGAGGGCGTTGACGGCGACGATGATGCTGGAGCCGGACATGGACAGCGCGGCGATCTCCGGCCGCAGTACCAGGCCGATGGCAGGCTCGAAGACGCCTGCGGCGATGGGCAGGGCGACGGCGTTGTAGCCGATGGCCCAGCCGAGGTTCTGCCGCATCCTGCGCAGGGTGCCGCGGCCGATACGCAGCGCCGAAGGCACGTCGAGGGGGTCGGAGCGCATCAGGACGAGGCCGGCGGTCTCGATGGCGACATCGGTGCCGGCGCCGATGGCGATGCCGAGGTCGGCCTGGGCGAGGGCCGGGGCGTCGTTGACGCCGTCTCCGACCATGGCGACCTTGCGACCATCCCGTTGCAGCTCGGCCACCTTGGCCGCCTTGTCCTGGGGCAGTACCTCGGCGATGACGGTGTCGATGCCCAGACGGTCCGCGATCCGTTCGGCGGTGGCCTGGTTGTCTCCGGTGAGCATGACCACTTCGACGCCGAGGGCGTGCAGTTCGGCCACGGCGGCGGCCGAGGTCTCCCGTGGTGCGTCGGCGATGCCGAACAGGCCCGCCGCTCGGCCGTCGACGGTGGCGATGACCACGGTGCGCCCGGTGTCGGCCAGTTCCTCGCGCCGGGCGGCCAGTGGCCCGAGCTCGGCACCTTCGCGCATCGCCAGTCTGCGGTTGCCGACCGCGACCCGGTGGCCGTCGACGACGGCGGTCGCACCGTGGCCGGGGATGTTCTCGAAGTGTCCGGCGCTCGTCACGTCCACGGCCTGCGCCTCGGCGCGGCGTACGACGGCTTCGGCCAGCGGGTGTTCGGACTCGCGCTCGACCGCCGCGACGAGCCGCAGGAGTTCTCCCTCGTCCATGCCCGGTGTCGTGACCACATCGGTCACCTCCGGTTCGCCCTTGGTCAGAGTGCCGGTCTTGTCCATGACCACGGTCTGGATCCCGGCCGACGACTCCAACGCGATGGCGTTCTTGAACAGCACACCGCGCCGGGCTCCCAGCCCGGTGCCCACCATGATGGCCATGGGGGTGGCCAGGCCCAGGGCGTCCGGGCAGGTGATGACCACGACGGTGATGGCGAACAGCATCGCGGTGCCAAGCGAGCGGTCCGTGGCCAGCAGCCAGACGGCCAGCGTCGTGGCGCCGCCGATCAGGGCGACGAAGACCAGCCAGAATGCCGCGCGGTCCGCCAGCCGTTGCCCGGGAGCTTTGGAGTTCTGGGCTTCCTGAACGAGTTTGACGATCTGAGCCAGCGCGGTGTCGGAGCCGACCTTGGTGGCACGCACGCGGAGCGTACCGTTGGCGTTGATGGTCGCGCCGACGACCTGCGAGCCCGGGGCTTTGTGCACAGGAAGGCTCTCCCCGGTGACCATCGACTCGTCGACCTCGCTCTCCCCCTCCTCCACGGTCCCGTCCACGGCGATCTTGGCTCCGGGACGGACCAGCAGCAGGTCCCCGACCGCGACCTCGGCGGTGGGCACCTCGACCGGCTCACCGTCGCGTATGACGAGTGCCTTGGGCGGGGCGAGGTCGAGCAGGGTGCGGATGGCGTCGTTGGCGCCGCCGCGGGCGCGCATCTCGAACCAGTGGCCGAGCAGCACGAACGAGGCCAGCACGGTTGCCGCCTCGTAAAAGACGTCGCCGCCCCCGGTGAGCGTGATGATCAGCGAGTACAGCCAGCCGGAGCCGACGGCGACCGCGACCAGCACCATCATGTCCAGGGTGCGGGCACGCAGGGCCCGTACGGCGCCGTCGAAGAAGATCGAGCACGAGTAGAAGATCACCGGCAGGCTCAGCAACAGCGCCCACACGTCCTGGCGCAGCCCGAACGGGACCGGCGCGTCGATCCCGAACACGTCCTCGCCGATCGGCGACCAGATCACGATCGGGATCGAGAAGAGCAGCGCCACCAGGAAGCGGTTGCGCATGTCGGCCACCATCGCCGCCATCGACATGGCCTCGTGCCCGCCGTGCCCCATCAGCTCATGCGGCGACGGCGTCCCCTCGGCCTCGGCGGGAGCCTCGGGCGGCATGTGCTCGGCGTGCTCCGTCGGCACGGCCGGAGCTGCTACTCCCGTGCCGTGGCCCTCGTCAGCCGCGTGCCGGTCCTCGGTGTCCGCGCCGGCCGGGTCCGGCTCCGCCATCGGGTCGCAGACATGCGAGGGTACGGACTGCCCCGCGCAGTGGTAGCCGCATTCCTCCACCCAGCGGCGCAGCTCCGCCAGCGACGTACGCCGTGGGTCGAAGACCACCGTCGCCGACTCCGCGACCGGGTTGACCTCGACCTCGAGTACGCCGGGACGCCTCCCCAGCACGGCGGCGACCGTGCTCTGTTGCGATGCCCAGACCAGCCCGCGAACATCCAGAACCGCTGTACTGCGCTCTTTGCGAGGGCTCTGGCGATGCTGAGTGTGGGGATCAGGGGCATCGGCGTGATGCTGCATGACCCTCCTCCTTCGACGCGTAAAACCGGGGTGGCCGACGCCGTACGGCAGTGGTGTCCATCAGCGCATCGGATCGGTAACCCACATCGACATCGTGATCGCGACAAGAGCGAGCAGCAAGAGTTCGGCCACCCCGAGGGCACCATCCGGTGCCGAACGGGGAACGCCCCCCCGTCCCGCGTCGCCGCGTGGGTGAGGGGTGACGGCGGGGCCGCCTTGGCCGCGCACAACGACTCGCAATATACCCCCTAGGGGTATAGAGTCCGCCTGTTGCCTATCACGACAGCAGAGGCGGGCGGGGGCATGGGCAAACTTCTGGCGGCTGCGACGAGCGGCTTGCTGGCGCTGTTCAGCATGTACTGGGACGACTCTCTGCACACCGATGTGGGCCGGGACACCTTCTGGAGCCCGCCCCATGTGCTGCTCTATGGCTCTCTTACGGTCACCCTCGCCGCAGTCGCGTGGTGGGGGTGGCCGCGGGTCCGCCGCCAGGGCCTGCGCGGTGCGGCGACGGACCCGCTTCTTAGGTGGGTCGCAGCGTCCGGGGCCTCCCTTGCGATCGCGGCGCCGGCGGACGCCGCCTGGCACACTGCGTTCGGCCCGGACTCCGTCCTGTGGAGTCCGCCCCACCTGCTGGCCATCGTCGCGACCTTCGCCCTGACCGTCACCCTGCTGCGGGCCATCGCCGAACAGCGCGGCGGCTTCGCCCCTGTCCTGGGCGGCGCGCTTCTGCTCGGTGCCGCACTGGCCCCGGTCATGGAGTACGAGTCCGACGTCCCACAGTTCTCGACCGTCTGGTTCCTGCCCGCAGTCAGCACGGGCCTGACTCTGGCCCTCGTGCTGCTGCGCCGCTTCGACGGACGCACCTGGGCAGCCACCCGAGCGGCCCTGCTGCTCACCGCCGTACGCCTCCTCACCGTCGCCGTCCTGGCCGGGCTCGGCCACTCCACGCCCATCGTCCCGCCGGTCCTCGCCGTGGCGGTCGTGGCCGATCTGGTCCACCGGTGGCGTACGTCTCTGTGGTGGCTGCCCGCCGCGGTGCCGCTGGCCGTTCACGTGGCCTACGTACCCCTGCTCCCCGTCATGCCGCACGGTTCCGTCGTGACCGCCCATCAGATCGCCCCGTCGTTGGCCGTTGCCGTCGTCGGCTCGGCGCTGGCCGTCCTCGCAGCCGAGGGCGTACCGCGCAACTGGTACCGCGGTGTTCAGGTGGCTGGCATGGTGTCGGCACTGCTGCTCCTGCCGTTGCTGTCCGCGACGACCGTCCTGGCCCACGACCCGGGGCAGGGCACCGCGGCGGGCACCGCGCAGTGGCGGGGCTTCGTCCGCGGACACTCCATCGAGGTCAGGCTCACGACCACGAACAGGGCACTCACTCCGGACTCCCTTGTTGCCCGGCGCGCCGGCGACAAGCTCACAGGTCGTCTCATGGCGGGCCCCGCCGGCACCTATCGAGGCAGCATCGCCGTGCACACCTCCGGCCGTTGGTTCGTGTATGCGACGTTCCGCGACGAGCGGGAGCGGCGCGCAGAAACCTGGATCCCCGTGGAGCGGGACACGAAGCGGGACATCCGAGCAAGCCGACCCCTCTACCTGCCGCCGACGCTGACCTACGGAGCGGGCAGGGTTGCCGCCACCACGGCGCTGTACGGGCTGGCGGCTGTGATCCTTGTCGCCGTGGCGAGGGCCGGTCGGTCGCGGCTTCCCAACTGACGGAGCAGGACTGCCCCCAGCAGCAGGAACAGCTCGGGGATACGCTCACGGCGGAGCGCGGCTCGATGCCGACACCAGCCCCGCGCAGGGCCGTATACGCGCCGCCGCGTCGCTGTGAGTCCGCCGGGACGCCTGCGGCCCGCGCATGGCTCAGCGGCTATTTCAGGGCGCTGCCGTCCTGCCAGGTGGCCCAGTCGACGTAGCCGTTGTTGACGGCGACGGTGTCCTCGGAGTCGACGACAGTGACGGGATTACCGAAGTGGACGCGGTCGTGGAACCACTTGGCGTCCTCGGTGCTCATGCTGATACAGCCATGGCTGCCGTTGATCTTGCCGAAGATGCCGACGGTCGCGGAGTTTATCCGGATCTTGGGGTCGTACGGCACGACGGCATGAACAACCAAGCGCGGGGCCCGCCCGGCCATCCTGGCGGGCGGGCTCCCGGTGAGTGGTCGCAAGGAGGATGTCCGGCGCCGGCTGGTCACCGGCGCCGGACCCGCACAGTCGGCCAGTCAGCCGACGGCGGGCCCGCAGGCGACGAGCAGCGGCAGCACCGGAGCCGCGACGGCAGCGAAGACGACCCCGAGCCACGTCATGCGGTGCGGCCTGACCTGCGGGGTGAGGATCCGGCGCAGCCGGATCAGCGCACCGGGCCCGCCCGCGCCGAAGGCCGCCTTCGGCGCCCGCCCGGCAGCGACCTCGCACATCGCGGAAGCCAGCACCTCCCGGGAGTGGGAGCGCAGCGCCCGGTCATCCGCGATCATCTCCAGTAGCAGCGCGGTCTGTTCCCTGGCGTGCCGGGCGAGCGGCAGCCCGGGAAAGGCGCGCTCGAACGCTTCCGCCGCCGCGTGGAAGAGGTGATGCCGACCCGCGATATGAGCTCGTTCGTGCTCGAGCACCGCACGGAGCTGCTCTGCGGAAAGAACGTCGAGCGCACCGCGTGTCACGACGATCCGCCGAGAGCGGCCGGGCAGACAGTAGACGCTCGGGGTGTCGTGATCCACGATCGTGGCGCCGTACTCGGGGGCGGGGCGGCCGACCAGGGTGAGCATGTCGAGATGGCGGCGCTGGACCCGGCGGGCGCGCCAGGCCGTACGCAGAAACCAGCCGATGGGGAGCAGTACGACGAAGACCGGGGCCAGCAGGAGGGCCGCTTCGGCCGTGGTCGGCGCCGAACCGTCCGCCGCGGCGCCCGGGAGCACCCCGCAGGCGCCGAGCAGTCCGATGAGCCCGTTGTGCACATGCTGTTCGGACAGGATCAGGTGGTAGACCGCCAGTGCGGTGGTCACCGTGAACGTCACCATCAGCCCCTGCCAGGCCAGGACCGCCAGGCCCGGGGCGCGGTGCGCCCACGGTGCCCGGGCCAGCGCGCGCGCTGCCACGGCACCGACCAGGACGGCGTATCCAGCGAGTGCCAGGGCCGTGATCACGTATGGTTCCTCCGCTTCGTCGCACGCAGCGCCGAGCGTAGGGCATCCGCTTCGTCCGCCGAGATCTGTTCGACGAAACTGACGAGAGCGCCGGCGCGATCAGGGCTGCCGGCGAGCGCCTCCTGCATGAGCGCCGCGGTGTACTGCTGGCGGGTGCAGGTGGGCTCGTAGACCCAGGCCCGCCCCTCCTTCTCCCGTCGGAGCATGCCCTTGCGGTGGAGGATGTCGGCGACGGTCTTGACCGTGCTGTACGCGAGGGGGCGCTCCTTGCTGATGTCGATCAGGACATCGCGCGCGGTCGCCGGGCGCCCCCAGGCCCACAGGCGGTTCATGATCTCCGCCTCGAGCTCACCCAGTGGCCGCACGATCGTTCCCTCCGTCTCTCGTGCCCGAATGTCCCGGCGTCAACGTGAGTTCAACGTAGTCATCGGGCCTGGCCGACCGGCCGACCGGGGGCACGGGACACGCCTCCGCGGTGCGCAGGCGTCGCACCAGCGCATGGGTCAACAGGGCAAGCGAGGCGAGGGCCAGCAGGGGCTGGGTCGGTGCCCAGTACGACAGTGCCCCGCTGACGCCGAGGGCGAGCACCACCAGCTTGTTGCAGATGGGGCAGCCGACGGCGAACGCGGAGAGGGTCCCGGCGATCAGGGCCCGCGCGGTGCGGGGTTCGGCCGTCCGGATTCGGTTCCCCGCCGCGCCTCCCCGTGCGGTCCGGCCGTTCACGAAGGTGGCGACCAGCAGCCCTTCGAGGACGGAGCTGACGGCCCCCGCCGGGTAGTTCCACCAGAGCACGGGGGTCATCCGCGTATAGAACGGCGTGGGCACAACCCCGGTCGGCACACCGATCGCGATGCCCGCGAGGAGAGCCACCGCCGCCGCTACGGACCATTGCCGTAGTGTCCATGTCCCCATACCCACCTCCCACTGAATCCAATACCGCGAATCAGCTTAGTAGAATCCCGGAGTGGGACACACTGGCCCAGGCGGGAGACAGACCGCCGGGTGTGCTGAGGTTGCGACATTGAACGGCATCGGCTGCCGCGCCGTATAGCGGTGTGCTTCGTTTATGGTCGATACGGACGGAGGTACGGCGGAACCGTGAGAGTGCGCGGGCGCATAGCGGCAGGGAGCGTGGCAGCACGTCTCCTGCTTGTCGTGATGGCCGCACTCGGCGTGCTCGTGATGCACACCGTGGGTCACCCCGCTGACTCCGGCCCCGAGACGACTGTCACGGCGCACGCTGCTGACACGCGGGCGACCGGCGAACCAGGCGCCGCGACGGGCATGAGCATGCCCCGGGCCTTGGGCGACCCCGGGCATGACTCCGCGTCCGCCGATGTCGCCGTCCCACCGCACGAGCCGGGTATGGCCATGAACATGGCCTCGCTGTGTCTGGCCGTGCTCGGCACGTGGGGGCTGTTCTCCCTGCTGCGAGCCGCCCTCGCCAGTCGCCGCGAGTGGCTCGCGCACCTCATGGGCAGGGTTCTCATGGCCCTGCGGCCCAACGCCCCGCCACCGCGCCCCCCTGACCTCGCGCACCTGTCGGTTCTGCGGATCTAGGCCGTCCTCTCTGCGCGGGCGAGCCCATGAAGGGCGCCCGCGGCGACGCCTTACGCATCCACTCGCAGAACCGACAGACACGAGGTAACAGAACATGAACGCCTTCAAGCGTGCCGCTCACCGCCCCCTGCACCGCCGCCTCGCCGTGGCGGGAGCCGTCGCCGCTGGGTCCCTGCTGCTCGCCGCATGCGGGAACGACATGGCCGGTATGGATCACGGCAGCGGCAATTCCGCCGCGTCGCAGAAGGCCACCACGTCGCCCGCCAAGGGCGCGTTCAACGACGCGGACGTGACCTTCGTCCAGTCCATGATCGTGCACCATGAGCAGGCGCTGGAGATGTCGAAGCCGGCCGACGGCCGGGCGTCCGACCAGGAGATCAAGACCCTGGCCACGGCGATCGAAAAGGCCCAGGACCCGGAGATCAAGACGATGCGGTCCTGGCTCAAGTCCTGGGGTAGGCCGGAGTCGGGCTCGAGCATGCCGGGCATGGACCACGGCGACATGGCGGGCGGTGAGATGCCCGGGATGATGTCCGAGCAGGACATGAAGGACCTCACGGCCGCCAAGGGCACGGACTTCGACCGCACGTTCGCGGAGATGATGATCGAGCACCACAACGGCGCGATCGACATGGCGAAGGACGAGCAGAAGAACGGCCGCAACGCCGCGGCCAAGAAACTCGCCGACGATGTCGTGAAGAACCAGTCCACTGAGGTCAAGCAGATGAAGGGCATCCTCGACCGGCTCTGATCCCCCTGCGCCCATGCCGTTCCGGGCCTTCCGGCTGAAGGCCCGGAACGGCCGCGTACGACACTCCCACCGCATGGCGCGGCGCGACCCGCGTGCGGCCGTGGCGACCAGCACCGGACAAGAAATGAGAAAAATGCGGAAGTGGCTCCTCGCCGCGACAGCGGCGCTCGCTCTGGGATTGGGCGCCTGCTCCTCCGGCGGCGACACCTCGGATTCATCCCAGTCGGCGGTGAGCCATGTCCATGGGCTCGGTACCGACCCCGCAGACGGGCGGCTCTACGTCGCCACGCACGAAGGGATCTTCACTCCGGGGCGCGGCAAGGAGGCCCAGCGGGTCGGCGACAGCAAGGACGACTTCATGGGCTTCACCGTGGCCAAGGCGAAGACGTTCCTGGCCAGCGGCCACCCCGCCCCGGGTACCGACGCACCCGCGAACCGCGGCCTGATCGAGAGCGCCGACTCCGGGAAGAGCTGGAAGACGCGTTCCCTCGCCGGAAAGGTGGACTTCCACGCCCTCGACTACGCGGGCGGCACGATCTACGGCCTCGACAGCACCAACGGCCTGCTGCGCGTCAGCAAGGACGGAGTCTCCTGGGACGACCGGGCACGCCTGGATGCGCTGGACATCGCGGTCAACCCCGACGATGCGAACACCGTGCTGGCGACCACCGCGGACGGTGTCGCCAAGAGCACCGACGGCGGCAAGACTTTCAAGGCCGGACTGCGGTCGGTGATGGCCTACGTGTCCTGGGCGCAGGACGGCGCGCTGTACGGGATCGACACGTCGGGCGGGCTCCACCGCAGCACCGACGGCGCGTCCACGTGGAAGAAGACCGCCGCGGTTCCCGGTGGCCAGCCGCAGGCCCTGACCGCCGTCGACACCCAACGGGTTCTCGCGGCCACCCAGAACGGCATCTACGAGTCCAAGGACGGTGGCAAGACCTTCACCAAGCGTCTCGACGTGTCAGGCGGCAGCCACTGATTCAGGCACGCCGGCCGTCGCACCTGTCCGTCGCTACACCGGGACGTGCGGGGGCGCGTCGAGGCCGATGCGGTCGGCGATCAGCTGCTGGAAGTGCGGGCACGTCGTGAAGTCCTCGTGGTCGCAGTCGAGCGCACACTGCATCAGGTCAAGAGCGGCCTGAGCCTCGGCTATGTGTCGCCGGAGCGCGTCGCGCTCGCGCAGCAGGGTGGCCCGCCGTGCGGCGGGGCCCGAGGCCGTCATCATGTCGCGGATGGCGTCGAGGCCCAGTCCGGCTTCCTTGGCGCGCAGGATCACCGCGACGCGTACGAAGTGGTCGTGGGTGTAGCGGCGGCGACCGCCGCGGTCCCGGTGTGGCTGCAGCAGGCCCATGGATTCCCAGTGCCGCAGGACGTGCGTGGCCAGGCCGAATCGCTCGGCGAGGGATCCGATGGGCACCGTCTCGCGTTCATCGCTTGACTTCATGTCGGCATTAAGTCGCAGCCTGCTTCGTATGGTCAACAACGAGGCAACGACACAGGTCGTCGACAGCCGGAGTGGAACGGAGGAGCTGATCGCGCTCCTCGACGTGGTCGACGAGGTACCCGGTGCAGTGCAACTGAGGCAGCGGTCATATGAATTGCTCGGCGTGGTTCCCGGGAAGGCCGTGGTGGATGTCGGCTGCGGTGCAGGACGGGCTGTCGGGGAGCTGGCCCAACTGCGGGCTCGAGCCATCGGATTCGATACCGACGAGACGATGGTCGCCGCGGCGCGCGGACGCTGGCCTGCCGCGGACTTCCGTATCGCCGACGCCTACGACCTGCCGATCGGCGACGGGGAGGCTGACGGATATCGAGCCGAGAAGATGTACCACGAGCTGGAAGACCCGGCACGGGCGATCGACGAGGCGAAACGTGTCCTCGCCCCGGGCGGGCGGGCCGTTCTGATCGGTCAGGACTGGGACATGCTCGTCATCGACGCGGAGGACGCCGGGCTCACTCGGGCCATCGTGCAGGCCCGCGCGGACATGGTGCCGGGCCCGCGTACCGCCCGGCGCTACAGAAATCTCCTGCTGGAGGCCGGCTTCCGGGAGGTGGCGGTCGAGGTGCACGCCGGGATCTTCACCGACTCCACAATGCTGCCAATGCTGGTAGGTATCGCGGAGGCAGCGTGCTCCATCGGCGCGATCGAACGGGACAGGGCTGACGCCTGGGTCGCGGAACAGGAGAACCGGGCCGCAAGAGGGCGGCTTTTCCTCGCCGTGCCGATGTTCGTGGCCTCGGCGACCCGGGGCGGCAGCGGCGGGCGATGAGCTTCGCCCTGGGGCGGCGGACGCCGACGTGTCCCTTCCCGGTATGAAGGTGGCATGCCTCAGCGCGGCCGGGCGCGCGGGCCGCGAGGTGGAGGCATCGAGGACCTGCGGCGTGCGCGCGATGTCGAACAGCTGTCGCTGGCGCAGTGGGACGATCGGGGTGGCCACGATCTGGGAGTGCGGATGGGACAGCGACGTGCCGGCGGCCGCGCCGCGGTTGCGGAAGGGCAGCACCAGGCCCGGACGTTTCCTCCGCCGCGCCGCGGAGCGGGCGCGGTAGGCCCGCAGCACCCCGGCCACCGCCGTATCGTCGCCGTCGGGCAGAGCCCAGTCATGATGCGGGGACTCTATGACGAAGCGGTTGCGCACCACGCGTACGGACCAGGTGCCGTCGGGCACGGGTGGGCCGAGCGCCACCGTCAGGTCGGCTCGAGGCCGTGGCTGCGCAGCCATGCCAGCGGGTCGATCGCGTCGCCGCCGCCCGGGTGGACTTCGAGATGCAGGTGTGGTCCAGATGAGTTTCCGGAGCTACCGGCGAAGGCGATCACCTCCCCGGCTTTGACATGGCCGTTCCGGAGCTTGGCGCCGGCGAGGTGGCAGTACCAGGTTTCCGTGCCATCTGGGGCCGTGATGATGACCATGTTTCCGTAGAAGCGATTCCACTTGGCTTCGACCGTGCCGTCGGTCACGGCCATCACCGGAGTGTTCATGGGCACCGGGAAATCGAGTCCGGTGTGTCGGTTGGACCACATGGAACCGGCCGCCCCGAAGAGCTCGCCGACACCTCGCTGGGTGACGGGGAGCGCGAACTTCGGTCGAAGCGCTTCCTTGCGTGCCGCTTCCGCCCTCTTTCGTGCTGCCTCCGCCCTCCTCTGCTCTTGCTCCTTCAGCCGCCGCTGCCTCAGGTCGATGCGCTCCTGCGTGCGGCTGGCCCGGTCGGCGAAGTCCTCCGCATCGCCGGTGAGACCGGCGAGCTGCGAGTCGATCTTGCCGTTGGCGGCCTGTACGTCGACAGCCGGCGGTGTGTCCGGGATGGCTTGCTCGGTCTTCTCGCTCTGGTCGTCGAGGGTGACGGAGGCAGCGGCTATGCCCGCGACGCCCAGGAAGGCGACGGACGGTGCAGCCACGGTCAGCAGCGCGGAACGTCGGTTGGTCCCACGGCGCTTGCGGCTGCGGCTTGGGGCGCGGTGCGATATCGACAGAGCGACAGGGCTGGATTCGGAGGCGTCCGGGTCCTCAGGGGAGCCGGGTGAGCGAGAGGAGTCGAGAGGAACGTCGGCATCGGCGGAGGAGCGCGCGCTCCAAGTCTGTGTGTGCTCCTCGTGGCCGATGTCCGCAACGGCGTAATCGTCGGTATGCCACTGCTCGGCGGGGTCTGCCTCACGGGTCATGCCCCAGTGACAGCTCGGAGCCGACAGGTCGCCAGTGCCAGAACCGGCCCGGGGCGGTACGTCCGGGGCTGACTCAAAGCCGGTGGCGTACGGCGCCGGGGCGCTACTGAAGCCGTAGGTGTCGTATACCTCCTGATAGGTGGGATACGCGCCACATGCGGCCGTCGTGGTGTCGTGTACGTGGAGGCTGTCCTGTCCCATGCCGTAGCTGCCGGTGGCGTGCTGATCCATCCCATACTCGACGGCGTTGTACGCGCCAGCGGCGTAGGCGCAGGGCATCGGGCCGAACAGCGGGTCTTCGTCGCTGTAGGCGGGACTGGGCTCGCCGAAGCTACGGGCCTGGTAGGCGTCGTACCCTGCGTAGCCACCGCTCTGCTCCTCCGCCGTGGAGTGGATCCCGTAGAAGGCATGGGGAGCGTGGTCGGTCAAGGGCATGCCACTCGAGGGGGGACGCTCGTTAACCACTGACTTCTCTTTCGCCTTGGCAGCAGAGCCTCTGTACTAAGCTCCTTAATAGTATCGGTGATCGTCAAGTTGTGTGGCGCCACGTGGACGAGGACGGGCCCGCGGCTGGGCGCATGGCCGGCCTGCGGGTGGAGGAGGGGTGGCGTGGTTCAGCTCGACGCGGTCCCCCGCCGTCTGATGCCCGCGCGCTGCTCCGGCTGACACCCCAGCCCCATCGATCCAGGGGTTCCCGGCCATGACCGCAGCCTGTTCTCTGCTCCGCACAGGCTGACCCTCACCGCTGGCCGGTCTGGTCGCCAACGCCACCGGGGCTGGCCACAGGCCGACCCGACATGGTAATCGTCGAATGGATCTTCCTGGTGGAGAACGCTGCGCTAGCGCCCTGCCAAGGACTCGAACCCGTGGCTACGGCAGGAGCAGCTCGCCCCGCAAGACGGGCGTGTACGTATGGTGCGTATCCCCCCTCGGACACTCCTTCGTATACGGATGGCGCGGGTTGTGACTCAACGGTCACGGCCCGCTTTTTCGTGTGATCGCCGCCACCTGAATGAGCGCGTGGGTGCCGCTGGTGCGCCACCGCTGGTCGTGTGCGGCGGTGAGCGTTGCTTCTGTTCGCTCGTCGAGTCCGACGATCACGTCGGACTTCAGCGTGCGCAGGGCCGCCACGGGGCTGGGGAAGTACGCGGTGCGCTCCGCGAATGACGTGGTCGCGGGCCAGAGCTGATCGCCCACGAGGCGGCGGTAGTTCAGGTCGCCCTTCATGATGGTCACGGTGGCGTCTGCGAACTCCTGGCTCAGGTCTTCGGGCATATCCGCATACGGCAGCGGTGCGCAGAAGAAGTCATGGCTTCGAAGCGTGAGCCGACCGCGGCTGATGGACTCCCAGAGCCGCTTGCCGACCACGCCGGCGACACCGTCGGCCTGCTTCAGGTGGCGCAGGCAGTCGATCACGTCGGCGGTTGTGGCGTCGGAGACGTAGTACGGGTACGGCTTGATGTGGAGGGTGATGTGTTCGGCGTGCTGGTGCCGCAGCAGGTGGTCGATGAGGAGCAGGTCGGGGACGAGTTCGCGGCCCGCGTTGTCCGCGACGAGGCAGACCGTGTTCGGACCTCCGGCGGGCAGCAGCGACCACAGTGCGGCTGAGTCGTCCGCGATGAGTGGGCTTTCGGTGCCGGTTGTCGCGTGGCTGCCGGGGGTCATGCTGAAGCCGAGGTCCGCGCGGTTGCCCCACAGAGACCCGTACAGGAGCGCCTGGGCCTGCTCATCGACGGGCCGCAGCGCGAGGCGGTCCACCGCCGTCAGCTCGACTTCTGCCTCTTCGGTGTGCAACTCCGCCTGCTTGAAGGGCCGGAAAGGGTCGATGCCTTGCCATGGGCCCGTCGCGAAGTATCCCACCGCTTCGAGGAGTTTCCGGTAGAAGTAGCTCTCCGCCCACAGGAACGGCACATCGAACCAGGAGCGGCCGAAGCAGCCCCCGCCCCATTCCGCCCACTGGTCGTGGTCTGACGCGGCAGGGCCGAGGGGGCTGATCACGCCCTCGGTGCACTCCGTGAGCAGGGCATCGAGCGCCCGGTGCTGCCCGGGGCCGTACGGGAAGGCTGCGCGTACCCTCTCGATGAGCGCCGGATGACGCTCGGCCAGCACGCTCCGGGCGAAGCTCCCGGGCTCGTTGCTCAGGATGACGGGCGCGTCCACGGTCTCGGACATGGCTTGGTGCTCCTCCGTAATAGTGCTGCTCAGTCGCTGTCCTCTGTCAGTGTCGCGACGCCGCGCGCGTGAAGGTGCGGAGATCCCGAGACGAGCCTCGGCGTGTCACAGATCGGGTGGTCCCTCGGTCTAACCACGGGAACCCACGGGTCCGGTGCCGTGGTGAGAGAGGTTGATCATGAGGGTTACTTATCGCCGCAGGTCGGTGCATTGGCACGCTCCGGCTTCAGCGGGCCGGCCGCCCGAAGACGCGACCTCGGCGGGATTGCGCGCCCTTCCCCGTCCCGTGGCCGTGGTGGTGGGCGCCGGCGGTGTGCTCGGGGCGGCACACGTTGGTGTGGGGTACGCGCTGGAGCAGCGCGGATTCAACCCGGACATGATCATCGGAACCTCGGTGGGCGCCCTCAACGGGGCAATCGCGGCCGCCCACCCCGACAAGGCCGCGCCGTGGCTGGACCACGTATGGACCCAGTTGCGTCGCCGTGAGGTGTATCCGCTCGGCTACCTGTCCTCCCGGGCGAGTATTTTCACCGATCGCGGCCTGCGTCGACTCATCGCTCGGGCTGGGCTGCCGTCGCGGATCGAGCAGCTGGCGGTCCCGTTCACCGCGGTGGCCATGGACCTGGTCACCGGTGCTTCGGCGCTGCTCGACCACGGAGACCTCGAGTCCGCGCTGCTGGCCAGCGCGGCCATTCCCGGGATTCTGCCCCCGGTGCATCGTGAGGGCCGGACGCTCGTCGACGGTGGAGTGATCGCCTATGTCCCGGTACTGGCGGCCCAGCAGGCTGGGGCGGCCAGCGTGGTCGTGGTGTCGACCGGGCCGGAGAGCGCGCCGTTGCGCCCCACCCTTCCGCGCCGACGTGCCCGTGCGATCGCCTCCAGGGCCGGGCTGCTGCTGTTGCACCACCAGATCGAGCGTGACCTGCACGAGGTGTCGAAGCACATCCCGACCGTCGTCCTGCCGACCGGCATAGAGGCATGGCCCGCCCCGTGGGACTTCGGCCATTCCCAGCGGCTGATCAGCACCGCGTCCCTGGCGGCGGGGCGCTTTCTCGACGGGCTGCGCATCAGTGGGCCGGGCCTGTACCGGGCCGACGATCCTCCGGCGACATCGGCCGGTGCGGGCGCGGTATCGGCTTCCGCCGTCTTGGGGGCCGGCCTGTGAGTACCATCGCGTTCCTCAACATCGCCATGCACGGGCGCGTCAACCCGACGCTGCCGGTCGTGGCCGAGCTCGTCCGGCGCGGCCATACCGTCACGTACTACACCTCGCCCGCGTTCCGTGAGGAGATCGAGGCCACCGGCGCGACGGTGTGCCTCTACCCCGGGGGCGAGCAGCCGCTCCCCGAACGGCCCACGCCGCTCACGCTCATAGAGGGGCTTGCGCACACCGCCGTCCGCCTGCTGCCCGCTGTGCTCACCGACCTGCGCCGCGTCCGGCCCGACCTGATCGTCCACGACAATGCTTGTCTGTGGGGCGCGGTCGCTGCCCGCGAACTCAAGGTGCCGGCGGCGGCGTCGCACACGACGTTCGCGTTCAACCGGCATGTGCCCAGCCCCACCCGCGGCTCGTGGGACCTGCTGGCCGCGGCGGCGGCTCGGCCCCGCAGCATCCAGGGCTACCTGCGGTCGCGCTGGGAGCTGCGCCGCCGCTTCGACACGCGTGGGTTGCCACCGGTCGACGTGGGAAGCATCCGCCAGCCGCTCAATCTGGTCTACACCTCGCGGGCGTTCCAGCCTGCCGTCGAGGACTTCGACGAGTCCTACCGGTTCGTCGGCCCAAGCATCGGCGCCCGCCTCGTCGACCCGTCGTTCCCGGCCGATCAGCTGCGGGACCCGGTGCTGTACGCCTCGCTGGGCACGGTGTTCAACGCCGACCCGCGGCTGCTGCGCACCTTCGCCGCCGCGCTCGCTCCGCTGGGCGGCACCGTGATCGTCTCCACCGGGCAGACCGATCCCGCCGCGCTGGGTCCGTTGCCGGCCAACGTGCTCGCCCGCCGCTCCGTGCCGCAACTGGAGGTACTGGCCCGCGCGGCGGTCTTCGTCACCCACGGCGGGATGAACAGCGCCAACGAGGCCCTGTACGCCGGGGTTCCCTTGCTGGTGGTCCCGCAGGGCGCCGACCAGCCGATCGTGGCCCGACGCGTCACCGAGCTCGGCGCCGGCCTGTCGATCCGTACGGAGGACGTCACCGAGGACTCCGTACGAGCCCTCGCCCGTCGCCTGCTCGACGACCCCCGGTTCCAGGCAGCCGCGACCACCGTGCAGGCCGCCCAGCACGAGGCGGGGGGATATCGGCGAGCCGCCGACGAACTCGAAACGTACCTGCATGCGGCCGGCCCGGTCAGCCGGCCGGCTCCCGGCGATCCATCACAGCGAGGCTGAGCGATGTCACCTGTCGTCATCGTCCTGCTGCTGGTCGCCGGGCTGTCGGAGGCAGCCGGGCGCATCCTGCCTCTGGTAGCGCGCCGGCCTGGCATGTCGCGGACTTTTGTGGCCGGGTTGCTGCTGCCCGGTGGCCTCGTCGAGAGCGCTGTGTTCGCGCTGTGGCCGCTGACCGCGTGGACCCTGGCCAAGCTGGTGCTGTCCCCTCCGCTGCAAGGCGACGGGTTGGCGTGGACACCCGGCCTGGTCGCCCCGCTGGTGCTCGCTGCCGTCCTAGCGTTCCCGCTGCTCGGGCCCCTGCTCCACCTGCTGCTCTTCGTGGGGGTCGGAGCCGGTCTGGCCGATCCGCTCGCCGCGGCGACCGGGCTGGGCTGGTGGGCCGCCGCCGGTTGCGTGGCCGTCTCCGGGCTCGGGCTCGGTATCGCGGTGGAGGCTGTCCGTCGGCTGGTCGTGAGGCTCAGTGCGACCAAGGCGCTGGAGCCGACCGCATGAACGATCTCCTGGTCTGGGTCTGTGTGCTCGGTCCGGTTCTGCTCGCCGAAGCTCTGCTGGCCCGCTACGAGGTGCTGGCCTACAGCGCCGGCTGGCGGGCCCCCACCACCGAGCTCCCGGAGGGCGTGCCCTACGCCCGGGGCGCGGCCCCCGACGGTCCCCCGGATGCCTACCTCGTCTACCTGGACGGCATCGGGAAACGCCGCGTCCGCGACACCCGGGACGGCGGCCAGCTGGTCAAGGCCCTGATCGCCGGAGCGCCGGAGCTGCGGGTGCTGGGGCAGGTGCAGCCCTACTCGCCGCTGGCCGACCCGCTTGCAGATCGGCCGGTGTGGGTGTGGCTGCGCCGCCACATCGGGCTGCTGCTGTTCCTGCACAATGTCATGCAGATCTTCGTCGCCGCCGACCGCCGGTACCGCCCCCTGTACAACCGGGCCGTCGGTTCCCAGATCGCCACTCAGCTCCGGCTCGCCGGCTACCGGCCCGACAGCGGTATCCCCGTGGTGCTGCTCAGCTACAGCGGCGGCGCCCAGGTCGCCACCGGCGCGGTCGAGGAATTGCACACCCAGCTACGCTCCCCGCTCCTGTTGATTACGCTCGGCGGGTTCCACAACGGCGCCAACGACCTCACCCATGCCGAGCACGTACATCAGCTCACCAGCGCGAGCGACTGGATCGAGCGGGTCGGCACCTGGATCTTCCCTCAGCGCTGGCGGCTGTTCCGCCGCAGCGGATGGAACCGGGCCGACCGCGCCGGGAAGATCACCGTGCACCGGCTCGACCCGGCCACCCACCTCGGGGTGCACAGCTACATCAGCCCCGAGGCGTGGCTGCCCGATGGCCGCAGCTACGTCGACCACACCGCCGACACCGTGATCGCGCTCATCCGCGCCCGCCACAGCGCGACCGCGCCGTAGGGGTTTCCTCCGGAACACCTGGGCTCCCTGTCCTGGGCCGCTCGCTGCCGGCGGCCGGCCCAGGACAGAAAGCGGCAGGTCAGGTGTTGGTTTCCGACCGGAGGGCGGCAGCGCGGTCGACGTCGAGTCCGGCGACCAGGCCGCGCAGGACGGGGCCGTACTCCGGGTGGGCGAGGGCGGACGCCATCTGGGCGACGAGGTAGTCGGCCGGGTTGCCGGTGTCGTACCAGCGGCCCTTGATGACCTGCCCGTACACCGCGCGGGTGGAGGCGTAGGCGTTGATGGCGTCGGTCAGGTAGACCTCGCCGGTCTTGTGTTCGTACCAGCGGCGGGTCTGCTCACGCAGTTCGTCGATGATGCCGGGGGTGACGACATAGCCGCCGATCGCCGCGTACGACGACGGGGCGGCAGCGGGCGTGGGCTTTTCGACCAGGCCGGTGATGCGCAGTTGGCCGTCTCCGAGGTCTTCCTTGACGATGGGCACGCCATAGCGCTGCGACTCGTTGGGGTCCATCGGCATGAGGGCCAGCACCGGGCAGCCGGTCTGCTCATACGCGCGGATCAACTGCTGGGCGCGGGGGACCTCGGCCACGAAGACGTCGTCGGGCCACAGCACCAGCACCGGCTCGTCGCCGAAGGCACGGGCAGCGTTCAGCACCGGGGTGCCGTTGCCGTACGGGCCGTACTGGTCGAGGTAGGTGATGTGGCCCCGGCGGGCCAGCTCCGCGACCTCCTCCACCGCGTCCGCGTAGGCCGTCTTGCCGTCTTCGCGGAGTTGTTCGACGAGGGAGGGGTTGGGGCGGAAGTGGTCCTGTATAAGGCTCTTGCCGCCGGAGACGACGATGGTGATGTCGGTGATGCCGGAGTCCACCAGTTCGCGCACGGTGTGCTCGATGACCGGCTTGTCACCGACCGGGAGCATCTCCTTCGGTGTCGCCTTCGTCAGTGGCAGCAGACGGGAGCCGAGCCCGGCGGCGGGGATCACGGCCCTGCGAATCGTCAGGGACATCACGTATCTCTCGGTCGAGCGGCACACCGTACCGGCCGGCACGGCACACGCCGACGCTACCAATGCCACCGCTGCCCCTGTCGATCGCGGTGATGGGTGCGCACGCAGTCGCTGACGGCGGCCGCCGTAGCGCAGGGCGCCGGGGGAGCAGGCGGCGCGCAGAGCCGAGGGGGCTGATCACGCCCTCCACCGTCAGGGTGCCCGTCCCGGCGCCCATTTCAATGGCCCGCGCTGACGCCGCCGTCGACGTGGAGGATTTCGCCGGTGACGAACGGGGCGTTCTCCAGGTAGATCACCGCGTCCACGATGTCGCTCACCTCGCCCAGCCGGCCGACCGGGTGCAGTGCGGCGAGGGCCGCGATGGTCTCCTCGGGGTGCATGGGGGTCCTGATGGTGCCGGGTGAGACGGCGTTGGTGCGGATGCCGCGGGTGGCGTATTCGATGGCGAGGGACTTGGTGGCGGACTGGAGGCCGCCTTTGGTCAGTGAGGCCAGTACGGAGGGGACGCGGGAGTCGGCGTTGTCGACCAGGCTGGTGGTGATGTTGACGATGTGCCCGCCGCCCTGGGTGAGCATCTGCTCGATGGCCAGTTGGGTGATGTGGAAGAAACCGGCGAGGTTGACGGCCGTCACGGCGGCGTAGTCGTCCTGGGTGTAGTCGGTGAAGGGCTTGGTGACGAAGATGCCCGCGTTGTTGACCAGGGTGTCGACGCGGCCGAACCGCTCGATGGCGGTGGCGATGACACGTTCGGCGGTGGCGGGGTCGGCGATGTCGCCGGGGACGGTCAGGACGGCCGCGTCGGGGGAGGGGGCGATGGTGCGGGACGTGGCGACGACGGCGTAGCCGAGTTTGCGGTAGGCGTCGGCGAGGGCGGCGCCTATGCCCTGCGAGGCGCCGGTGATGACGGCGACTTTCTGTTCATGAGTGCCCATAGTGTCATTCTTCGGGTGACGGGTGGGGTTCGCGACCCGAGGTTCGCGACCCGAGGCCCGATTACACCGACCGGTCCACTAAGGCGCGCCGCGCCCTCTCGTGGTCATCCGTTCTGCCGTGTCCGCGGTCCAGCCGGCCAGCAAGCCGAGCGCTTCGGCGGACGGCGAGCCGGGCTCCGCGGTGTAGACGCCGAGGACCTGTTCCGGGTCGCCGGTGACCGCCAAGGCCTCGTAGTCGAGGTGGAGGTCGCCCACCAGGGGGTGGCGGAAGTGTTTCGAGCCGTACGTCCGGCGCCGCACGTCGTGTGCGGCCCACCAGTGCCGGAAGTCCGTGTCCCGCAGGGAGAGCTCGCCGATCAGCTCGGCCAGCTGCGGGTCGTGCGGGTGGTCGCCCGCGTACACGCGAAGTGCTGCGACGGCCGCCTGTGCCACCGCTGTCCAGTCGGCGTAGAGTGCGCGGGCCCTTGCGTCGAGGAAGGTGAAACGAGCCAGGTTCCGCTCGCGCCGCGGCATGGCGTCGAAGTCCACATAGAGCGCGCGGGCCAGTCTGTTGGTGGCCAGTACGTCCGTCCGGCGGCCGATGACCAGGGCCGGCGTATCGGCCATGCTCTCCAGCACGCGGTACAGCGCCGGGCGCACCCGTTGCGGCGCCAGCACTCTGGGGCGGGTGCGCACCGGTTTGACGAGGGCGAACAGGTACTGGCGTTCGTCAGCGGTCAGCCGTAGCGCGCGGGCGATGGCCTCCAGGACCGATTCGGACACGTTGGGCTGTCGTCCGCGCTCCAGGCGTACGTAGTAGTCGACGCTGACACCGGCCAGCTGGGCGACTTCCTCGCGCCTCAGGCCCGGTACCCGGCGCACGGTGGCCGAGGGCGTCAGCCCGGCTTCCTCCGGCGTGACACGTGCCCGGCGTGAGCGCAGGAACTCCCGCAGTTCGTTGTTGTCGCCGGTTCGGGACGGAGAGGCATTCACGTTTCCTACCGTACGGTCGGCTCGTCTCGCGGAGGCGGCTCTGAGGGGTACTGCCGGACCCCCTGGCCCGAGGCTCATCTTGCGTGGGCCAGCATGTCGAGGGAGACCTGCCACAGCCGTGCCGCCCTCGCCGGGTCGAGGGCGTAGGCGGCCACGCCGCGCCGGATGCCCGGCTGGTGCCTCTCGGCTTCGTCGCAGTCCTCGAAGTACCGGCCACTCACACCCTCGACCAGCGGGGAGGCCGCGAGCAGTACGGATGTGGCGGCGCCCTGCTGCGTGTTCTTCACCGATACGCCGTCGCTCCGTCCCGGTTCGAACGAGGCCGGTGCGTTGGTGGGAGCGCCTATGTGCCGGGCGAGGTTGGTGTCGGCGATCCGGCCGGGGTTGAGGGCGTTGACGCTGATGCCGTCCCCGGACCAGCGTCGGGCGGCCTCGACCGTGAACAGAATGTTCGCGGTCTTGGACTGGCTGTAGGCGGCCCACGGGTCGTAGGGGCGGTGCGCGAAGTTGATGTCCTCGAAGTGGACGTCGCCATTGATGTGGCCGACCGAGCTGACCTGCACCACCCGGGCGTCACCGGCCTCCTTCAGCGCGGCGTGCAGTCCGGTGGTCAGGGCGAAGTGGCCGAGGTGGTTGGTGGCGAACTGCAGCTCCCAGCCCTCGGGGGTATGTGTCTCGGGGGTGGCCATGACGCCGGCGTTGTTCACCAGGATGTGCAGGGGAGCGTGCCACCCGGCCGCGAAGGCGGCCACCGAGGTCTGGTCGGCCAGGTCGAGCGACGATACGAGAACGCGGTCGTTGCCGGTGGTGGCGGTGATGTCCGCCGCGGCCCTACTGCCCGCTTCGAGGTCGCGGACGGCGAGGGTGACCTCGGCGCCCGCGGCGGCCAGGGCTCGCGCGGTCTCCATGCCGATTCCCGAGGACGCCCCGGTGACGACGGCCCGGCGCCCGGTCAGGTCGACGCCCTCCACCACCCTTGCCGCGGTGGTCTCCGGCCCGAACGGCGTGGTGATGCGTTCCTGTGCGGTGGTCATGGTGTGGCCTTTCTGCCGTTCGGTTCGAAGGCGGATCGAGTGGTGTTCTGTATTCAGAAAAACACCGGCCACGGTCGGGCGGAGTCGTCAAAGGGGTACGGCTCTACCGGGGGGCTGGCAGTACCCCTCAGGCCCTGTTCCGGAGACACACCACCGGCCTGCCTACAGCGCGGAATGGGCCAGCCAGTGGTCGAACAGCTGCCCGTCCCCGTCGATCGCCACGCGCTGTGGCGGCAGGCGGCGCATCAGCACCAACAGCAGGTCGGCCACAGCACCCGTCACGGTGACGTCCGTCGGCCCCGACCCCCGCCGCCACGACACCCCCGTCGGCGTGCGCGTGATCACCCACCCCTCGATCGACTGCTCGGCAGGTCGCAGCCCGATCGAGCCCGTACCCCGCAACGCGGCCACCTGTGAAGACAGCAGTTCCAGGCATTGGGTCACGGCGTCCGCCGCGAGGTCGGGCTCGATGGCGTACGGCACACCGGCCAGCAGGGCGGCATCGACGGCATGGACCGATGCGTCGTGCGTCCTCTGCCGCAGCCATGACGACGCAGGTCCCGGCCCGGTGAGCGTCCAGACCTGTGTGCCGGGACCGACCGCCCGTACCGACTCGACAAGCTCCGAAGCCCCCGCGACCAGCCATGCCCGCCAGTCCCGCGGGGGCACTGCTTCACGGGGATCAGGGATGCCGTCGGGCGTACCGCCACGTACGATTCCCGCCGCCCAGCGCGGCGCCTGCCCGAGGTGTCCGACGAGGACCCGGAGCGGCCACTCCGGGCAGGTCGGCACGGGGGCGTCCCAGTCGGCGCCGTCCACGGCGTCCGCGAACGCCGCGATCTGTGTGAGCAGGCCCGAGGCCAGTTGGTCGATATGAGGCTGTGTCATGCGGCGTAGGGTAGGAACTCCACCCGGGTGGAGGTTCAAGTGCGCGCGGACACGCTGTCCATCGGCGAGCTCTCACAGCTGACCGGCCTGCCCGTCCGTACGATCCGCTTCTACTGCGACGAGGGCTTCGTCGAGTCGGTCCGCAGCACCGGCGGACACCGTCGCTTCCTCCCGGACACGGTCGACCGGGTGACGCTGCTGCGCCGGCTACGCGCACTCGGACTCGGACTGACGGCGATCGACAGCGTGCTCAGCGGCCGGCGTTCCATCGCCGAAGTCGCCGCGCAGGAGCGCGCGAAGATCGACATCGAGCTGGCCACACTGGCCTGGCGCCGCGCCTCGCTCCGGGCGGTCGAACAGGCAGCACCGGCCGAGCGGGCCGCGAGGTTGGAACTGCTGGCCGTGGTCACGGACGGCCGGGCGGCACAGCACCTGCTCGAGGCGTTCTGGAGCCGGACCGCGCTGCCCGCACTGCCCTCGATGTCCGAAGACGGCGCGAGCATGTTCATCTCGGTCAGCGTCCCCGAGCCACCGGACGACCCCACTCCCGAGCAGGTGGTCGCCTACGCCACCCTCGTCGCGATCGTCGACGACCACCGGCTGCGGCAGCAGATCTGGGCCCGTACACGTACCGGCGACGAGTTCGTCGCCTACCAGAACGCCCTGCTGGACGGGGGAATCGGCGAAGCGTGCGAGCTTGCGCGCGCCCGCGTACGGGTGGGGGAGCGGCCGGGGCCCGGACCGTTGCTCGACCGGTTCGTCGAGGCGCACGCCACGACACGGGGCACGCGGGACAGCCTGACGTTCCGGCGCACCCTACTGCGCACCGCGGCGGTCGATCGGAGCTCGAGCCTGCGCCGCTACTGGGAGCTCGTCGGCGACATCACGGGCGAGGACGTCACCGTCGGCGAGGCGCACACGTGGTTGCTGGACTCGCTCGACCGCGCGCTGGCGTAGCCGTCCGAGGGCAGGTCAGCCGTCCGGTTCGTCGTTCGCGCCGTCGTCGGGACGACGGCGATCCGGCGGGGCGCGTTGGCGCGGAGCTTCGTCCAGATCAGTGCGGCTCCGGCCACCACCGCCACGGCCACGGCGAGCGCGGGGGCGCCGAGAGCCAGGGCCCGCTGGACGGAGGTGGCGGCCACGTATCCGGTGCCGGCCTCGGCGGTGGCCCACAGCGGGGCGGCCACCACGCTGTAGGGGGCGATGCGGCGGTAGGGCAGGCGGGCGGCGCCCGCGAGGTGCGGGGTCAGGGTGCGGAGCACCGGGAGGAAGCGGGCGAGGAAGACGGCGTGCCCACCGTGCCGGGCCATCAGCGTCTCGGCGCGCTGCCATGCCGCGGCGGGCAGGCGGCGGCCGAGGCGGCCGGTGCGCAGGCGGTGGCCGAGGACATGTCCGGTGCGGTGCGCCAGGAAGTCGCCCGCCACCACGGCGCACGCGCAGATCGCGATCAGCGGAGGAAGGGCCAACTGCCACAACGCCCTCGCCGCCGGAGCCGACGGCTTCCTCCTCAAGGACGCCGACCCCGCCGAGATCCTGCGTGCCGTCCACCTCGTCGCCGCCGGATCGGCCATGCTCCACCCCACCGCGGCCCGCCGCCTCATCGACCACTACCACCAGGCCAACCAGCCGCGGGCCGCCGCCGCCCGCACCCGGCTCGAACAACTCACCCCGCGCGAACACCAGGTGTTGGCCCTCCTCGCCCGCGGCTGCACCAACGCCGATATCGCCACCGACCTCGGCATGCGCGAGAGCACCGTCAAAGCCCACGTCAGCCGTATCCTCACCGCGCTCGAGGTCACCAACCGCCTCCAAGCGGCCCTCCTGGCCCGCGACGCCGGCCTCACTTGACACACGCCACGGTCATCGCCGTTTTCCGTCTGCTGAAATGCGACTTCCGATGTGTTGACGTGTCTGTCACGTATCCGGAATCCGGACGAAAAACGTCGGCCCTTCCCTGTACGTCATCTGTGCACCTTGTCTGCGGCGCGGCAGCGTAGAGGTGCTTCCGCATGTCGACTCGGCAAGGAGCAAGCGTGACGACGAAGGGCATGGCCTCCACCTCGACCTCGACCCAGGTGCCGGAGCACTCTCCCCGGCTCTACAACGACGACCTGGCTCCGGCCTCCGAACGGAAGTGGGGAGCGTTCAGCGTCTTCAACGTCTGGACGTCGGACGTGCACAGCCTGTACGGCTACTTCCTGGCCGCCAGCCTGTTTCTCGTCGCGGGCGGCACCTTCAAGTTCATCATCGGGATCGGCGTCGGCTCGCTGGTGATCTACGGGCTGATGACGCTGATCGGCAAGGCTGGGGTGCGGACCGGCGTGCCGTATCCCGTGCTCGCCCGGGCGTCGTTCGGCACCTTCGGCGCGAACGTCCCGGCTCTGGTGCGGGCCGTGGTCGCCACCTTCTGGTACGGGGCGCAGACCAGCGCGGCGGCCGGCGCGATCGTCGCGTTCCTCACCCGCTACGGCGGCCCCAGACACCTCCATGAGACGACCCACCTGCTGGGCCACAGCGGACTGGAAGTGGTGTGCTTCCTGGGGGTGTGGGCCGCCCAGTTGCTGATCATCAGCAAGGGAATGGAGACGGTGCGCCGCTTCCAGGACTTCGCCGGGCCGGTCGTCTGGCTGATGATGCTGGTCCTCGCCGTCGCGCTGTCGGTCAAGGCCGGCGCGCTGTCCTTCTCGGTCGACATGCCGGCCGACGAACTCGCCACGCTCGCCAAGAACTCGACGGGCCTGAACGTGACCCCGGGCTCGCCGGCCGCCATCGCGGCGATCGCGGCGACCTGGGTCACCTACTTCGCCGCACTGTTCCTCAACTTCGGCGACTTCGCGCGATTCGTGCCCGACGAGAAGACGCTGCGCAAGGGGAATGTCTGGGGGCTGCCGGTCAACCTCATCCTCTTCTCGTTCGTCGCCGCCCTGACCACGGCCGCGGCCAGCAAGGTGTACGGCCAGGTGATCCTGGAACCGGCCGAGATCTCCGCCAAGTTCGACAGCGTCTTCCTCGTCCTGCTCGCCGCCCTGACCTTCGCGGTCGCCACGCTGGGCATCAACGTCGTCGCCAACTTCGTCAGCCCGGCCTTCGACTTCGCCAACCTCGCCCCGAAGTACATCGACTTCCGGCGCGGCGGCCTGCTCGCCGCCGTCATCGCGCTCCTGCTCTACCCGCTGCACCCGTGGGACAACGCGCCGAGCTTCGTCAACGCCATCGGCTCGACCATGGGCCCGATCTTCGGCGTGATCGTCGTGGACTACTACCTGATCCGGAAGTCGCGGATCGACGTCGCGGCGCTCTACCGGGAGAATGGCGAGTTCCGCTTCCAGCGCGGTTGGAACGTCCGCGCCTTCGCCGCGGCCGTCGTCGGCGCGGTCTTCTCCAGCCTCCTCCCGGTCTACGGCCCGGCCGACTACAGCGCGACGCTCGGGCCGTACAGCTGGTTCATCGGGGTCATCGTCTCCGGCTTGCTGTACCTCGCCGTGACCGGCGGCAGGAGCCGCAGCGTCGCGGCGCGTCCCGTGGACGGTGCGGCCTGACACGTGGCTGTGGCCCCGGGCCCGGGGCCCTGGTGGCCACAGCCGTCGAACGGTTCGCCAGGCCCGCACTCGCCGAGGCCGCTGCCCGTGCACTTCCCGTCACCAGTACTGGTCGAAGGGGGACCCATAGCAGGCGCCGCAGTACATGAACCAGGGAGCGCAGGGCCGGGCGCATTCGGCGCACACACCATGAGCGGACAAGGGGCGGGAGGAGGCGACGAGTCGGATGATCCGAGTGCTTGCCGCTTCCTCTCCTGCCGCGGCTTCTTCGGAAGTGACGCTCCCACATACGCCGTCGAAAGCCAGGGCGGCCGTGCGCAGGTCGCGCATGGTGGCCGCGTACTCCTCGGCCATGGCGAGGTCCATGGTCGCGATGGCGGTGCACGGGCGGAGCAGGCTCCGCAGGGAGGTGCCCCGAAGCACTGCCCGGCAGATCGCCGGATGTGTCGGGCGGCCCACGTCCACGGGAAGAGTGATCAGCTGCCAGACCATCTGACCGTCCTGTGGCCAAGGAGCGTCGACCGCGGCCGGTACTCCCGCTGCCTGCCTCGCCGCATACAGTTTGGCGCGGAGTCCGTCTACGGGCATCGGCCGCAGCCAAGGGTGTTCTTCGGCGGCCGTGCGAGCCGCAGCCGTCCAACCGGTGAGGGCGTGCGGGATCTCCCCCGGTTGTGGCCGCCCGAGGTCCGTCCAGGCGGGACGCAGCGGGGCTGCCTGTGCACGCAGTCCGGTTGAGGCCGACCCGTTGGCCGCCGCGACGGCGCGGTCCACAAGCCGAGGGGAGGCGGTGAGGCCCGGGAGACGGCTGCGGTATACGGCGACGAGCCCCTCGCCGGCGTCATGACCCCGTCGGCCGGCCCGCCCCGCGATCTGAGCGGCTTCCCAGAGCAGCAGCTCTCTGCGGGATCTGCCGTCGTATTTATTCGTCTCCGCGAACGCCACCGCGCGCAGTGGGAGGTTGACGCCGTGGCCGATCACATCCGTCGTGACGATCACGTCCACTTCTCCTTCGGCCAGCCGGCGGATCTGCTCGCGGCGGGTCGCGGGAGGCATGGCCCCGTACAGGACCGTCGTCGAGCGGTTCATCTCGACCAGCTCGCGGTGGAGGGCGAGCACGGCCTTGCGGGAGAAGGCGACGACGGCACTGCCCTGCGGGAGTGTGGCGGCGAGGAACGCGTCGGCCCGTGTGAGCGCGCCCGCGCGGGCGTGGCGGACCACGGAGACAGCCGCGTCCGGAGCGAACATCTTCCGCAGCAGGGCCTCCGTCTCCGGTGCGGCGGCGATGTGGACATCGTCGTGCGCCCCGCTGAGCAGAAGGCGGGTCCAGGAGTGCCCCCGTCCGTCGTCGAGAAGCCAGTGCGCCTCGTCGACGACCAGCACATCACCCGCGATGGGAGCCGCCTCCGCGGTGCAGCAGAGCACCGGAGCCGTCGGGCCACGCTGTTCCTCGCCGGTTCGCAGGCCGACCCTGTCCGTACCCAGGCGGATGCACAACCGCTCGTACACCTCGTAGGCGAGCATGCGCAGCGGTGCGACGTACACGCCGGTCTTCCCGGCTTCGGCGCGGGCGGCCAGGAAAGCGAGGGCGTCGTGCGTCTTGCCCGAGTTGGTGGGGCCGAGGTGGAGGGTGACGTTCGGCGCGACCGAACGTGAAGGGACACGGGCCCGGGCGCGCGTGGCCGCCTCACGCTCCCGCCTCTCGCGCTCCTGCCGGGCGGTCTCCGCGGCTTCCCGGGCGGCCTGCCTCTCCTGCCTGCGGCGCTGGGCCGCCTGACGGGTGCGCTGTGTGCCGAGCCGGGACGGCGGGGGCACGAAGGGGTGGCCCTCGGCGAGGCTCTGCTCCAGCAGATCCTGGGGAACGCCATGCACGCGGTACTCCTGGGGAAGTTTCTCCGGCGCGCAGCCGAGCCGGGCCGCTGCCTCGGCCGGAGGAACGAGCGCGGGGGCCGGCCGGCCGCGGCGGGCCTTGCGCAGGGCGTCCGCGAATCCTCGTGCGATCGCGGTCCGTTCCTCCGGCGAGACGGTGTCGGCCCCGGGCACGTCGGTGCCGGGCACGTCGGCTCCGGGCCTGGCCTGCGGGTCGAGAGCGCGCGCCAAGTCCGCTTCCGCGGTACGCCGAGCGAGATGGACGAGCTCGTCCGCGGTGATCGGCTTACGGCCCGGCGGCGGTTGCTCGGTCCCCGACCAGTGCGACCAGGCGGCTGCTCTCGTCCACGCATCGGGAAGCGTCAGCAACGCCTGCGCACGCCGTCGTGCACGAAATGCCTCGGCTCGCCGGTCAATGCCAGAGGCCAGTTCGGCGAGGAGGGCACCGGGCAGCCGGGGGCCGACCAGTTCGGGATGGTGCTGCGGGATCTGCCGGGTCTCCATGGCCGAGTACAACCAGACCTCGACGTGGTAGCGGTTGGTGTACGAACGGACCGGGCGGACGATTCCTAGGCGGGCCAACTGTCCGAAGCGACGTTCACTGACCCCGGCGAGCCCGGCGGCCTCGGCAGCGCCCACCAGCCGGGTCTGCTCCGCGAGTTCACCCAGGCTCTTCCGCCACCGGGCGACTTCGTCGGCGCGGATGCGCCGCTCGTCCCGGCTCCGACTCGTCCGGATCAATCCGTGCTCGATGCCCAGTGCGAACTCTGCCGACCCCAGGCCCAGTTCGCGTCGCGCTGCCTCAAGCGCGAAGTACTTCGGTGTCCTGTCGCCCATGACGCCCTCCCCGTGATTGCCCTTGGTTACAGAATGGCATCGGGGTCTGACAATCGGTGATGGTGTCGTCGGGCGGCATGGGGCATGGGTGGCCCCTCCGGCCGACGGCACCGGAGGGGCTATGGGGCAGGCGGGGGACTCGCCGCGTCATCAGTCCGCGGTGAACAGGTCCTCGACGCGGGTCGCGGTGAGTGCGCGATCGCACCAGAGGTCGAGCTTCTCCAGGTCCGCGCATTCCGTGATCGTTTGCTCCGCTTCCGGGGAGACCGTGATGTCGCGGCGGCGAAGGAGGCGCACGACTGCGTGAGCCATCCCCTTGGCCTCCCCCTTGGCCATCCCCTCGGCCTCGCCTTCGAGGTATGCCTTCTCCATCATCGTGCCGCGTCCGGGGAAGAAAGTACTCACCATCATTAGCTCCTTCCAGGTGGCTCCGGCCGGGGAGTCGGCCAGGCCGATCTCCAGTAGTTCGGTGTAGTAGCGGGCGGAGTGTCGGTCGGTCGAGTCCAGTGCACGTGCCAGCGCGTCCAGTATGGCGCCGATGTCCCGGTCCCGGGCGTGTGTCATGGCGCAGAAGGTGGCCAGTGTCAGATCCTGGGCCGCCTTCTCCGGATCGATGATCGCGGGGACGTTGCCTGGCCCGAGGACCAGTGGGTGCATGCTGAGCGCCGTCCAGCCCTCGATGCCGACCGTAAACGGACCGGCCGCCCAGTTGGCGGTGGCCTTGTCCTGGCAGACGACGAGGAGCAGGACGGGGCTCTCGTATTTCGCCTGGAGGTGGGCGAGGTAGTACGTCCAGCTTCTTGGCTTGTCCGGGTCGCGGCGCCCCTGGGATTCGATGGCGAGGAGGAAGTCATCGCCGTCGGGTGGGGTGACCCGAAGCACGCTGTCCACCCGGCGTTCCAGCGGCCGGATCTCGGTGGTGTCGGGAGTCAGTACCTCGACGGATGCCTTCTCGGCCAGCGGCACCCCCAGGACCCGGAAGACGGGGGCGAGGATGTCAGGTCGCTCCTGGAATATCCGGTGCGAGGCCTCATGTAACGAAGTGACCATATGAATACGCTAGCGCGCGGAGAGTTGTCGGCATGTGCCAGAGGAATATGATTCACCCGTTTCAGTGTGGCCGCGATCAGAGTGCTGACGGGCGTGCCTGTGGTCGTGTGCCGAGATCGAGTGCCGCCCATGCGGTCTTGCCCACGGGCTCATTCGGTTCCGTGCCCCAGCGGTCGGCGAGCGCGGCGACCAGGAGCAGACCTCGGCCGGATTCGCGATCCGGGGGTGGGGGTGGCTGGAGTGCGGGCAGCTTCTCGCCGCGGGTGTCCGTGACTTCGATGCGGAGAACGGCCCTTGTTCCGGCGAGGGTGAGGGTCAGGGCGAGTCGGAAGTCCCGGCCCGGGACGCGTCCGTGCAGCGCCGCGTTCGATGCCAGCTCGGCCACGATCAGCTCGGCGCGTTCGGCGACATCGGGTGACACCGGCCAGGTGCGCAGCTGTTCGGCGGCGAGCAGCCGGGCGAGCCTGGCCCCGCGTCGGGTGGAGGACAGGCGCTGGGTGAAGGTGTGAGCGGTGGCGGGGAGTTGGGGCGTCGTGCCTTGGTTCATGGCGGCACAGTGGTGGGTGTGCCGGGGGCTTCGCGAGGGGCGCGCCGCGTACGCAGCGTCAGCGTACGGGCACTTTCGGTAGACGGTACGGTGATCGGTCGGCCATTCTGGATGGGTTGAGCGCGGGGGCCTCACACGTACACATGCTGGAGGTGGCCGCGTATGGCGACTGACAATTGCGACTGGGAGCGGGAGCCCGATCCCTCGGACAGTTTGCGGACCTTCGGGGCCGTCGTCCAGGCCCTGCGTGAACACGCGGGGCTCAGCCGGGTTGAGTTCGCGGAGCTGGTCCGGTTCTCCAAGCACACCGTGGAGTCGGTGGAGCTGGGGCGGCGGATGCCGGACGAGTCGTTTGTGGAGAGAGGGGAGGAGGCGCTGGGGAACACGGGCGCGCTGCGGAAGTCTGCGCCGTATCTGACGCGGGGCGAGCCGGGGCTCGCGGCCTGGTTCCGGCGGTGGGCGCGGCTGGAGCGGGTGGCGGTGAGCTTGTGCACGTATGAGTGCAGGCTGGTGCCGGGGTTGTTGCAGTCGGAGGACTACGCGCGGGCGGTGTTCGAGGGGACCATGCCTCTACTGTCGGATGAGCGGCTGGATGCGCAGATCGTCGCGCGGTTGGACCGGCAGAAGATGCTCTACGAGCGGCCGGAGGTTCCGTTCAGCTTCATCGTGGAGGAGTCCGTCTTCCGGCGAAGGTTCGGCGGTACGGAGATGATGCGCGGCTTGCTCGACCGCGTGCTTGAGTACGCCGGACTGCGCAACGTCCAAGTCCAAGTCGTGCCCCTCGGAGCTGCGTTGCATGCTTGCCTTGACGGGCCTGTGCGGCTCCTGGAAACACCTGAGCGGCGGCGTCTCGCGTATTGCGAAGGGCAGCAGACCGGTCGGCTGATCGCCGATCCGAAAGAGGTGAGCCTCCTCCATCACCGCTATGACAGACTGCGGTCGCAAGCCCTGACTCCCCAAGACTCGCGGGGCTTGCTGGAGCGACTGCGAGGAGAGCTATGAGCGTGACGGAACTCGCCTGGTTCAAGTCCAGCTACAGCGGCAGCCAGGGCGACGACTGCGTAGAGATCGCCATCACCAAGGAGACCATCCATGTACGGGACTCCAAGGACGTGACACGTCCCTCCTTCACCGTCACCCGTGACGGCTGGACCCAGTTCGTACGGTTCGCCGCGCGCTGAGCGCTTCTGCGATCGAGGGTGCCGGACCCGAGCGGACCGGCACCCTTCGGTCCGTGGTCCTTCGGTCAGGGGCTCGCCGGGACGAACGCCTTGGCGTTGGAGATGTGCTGGTCCACCAGCTGGACCGCCTCCTCGACCTTGGCCTTCCTGATCAGGTCCGCGATCTGCCGGTGCACCCGCAGCATCTCGGGCAGGTCGTCGCTCGAGCGGTCCACGGAGGAGATGGCCAGTTGTAGTTCCGACAGCAGGGACCTGGCCACCTCTGTGAGCCGGGGGCTGCCTAGCAGGCCCACGATCGCCACATGGAACTGGATGTGGGTCCGGGCGATCTCGACCGGGCCCCCGTCCTCGACGGCGGCCTCGTATGCGGCGAGCCTGTTGGTGAGATTGGTCAGGTCCCGGCGGCTGGCGTCCACGACCGCCCGTACCGCGGACAGTTCGAGGATGCGCCGGGCGCGGAAGATGTCGTCGACCTCCGCCTCGCTGAGCTGCCTGACGATGACGCCCTTGTTCGGCTCCCGAACGAGCAGTCCCTCGCCGATGAGGAGCTGAAGCGCCTCCCGCACGGTACTCCGGGACACCTTGAGGCTCTCGGTGAGAGCCCCTTCCCGCAGGGCCGTGCCGGGTCGCAGCAGCCCGGCGAACAACTGCTCCCGCAGCGCGTCGGCCACCTGTTCCACGACGCTGGAGCGGTCGATGTTGATCGAGTTCATACCCACAATGTAGCCCAGGGAATTGTCCGAATGTCGGACAATGCATTGACTCCCGGCCACGTCGGATCCAACATCGTCCGACGATCCGACATCGAGCTCTGGCCTTGAGATCTGACCTCGAGAGCCGGCGTTCGCGTCGCTGTCGGACAGGCACACCGAAGAGGGGCTTCAGTATGACGACCAAGCTGTGGGGCGGGCGTTTCCGCGAAGCGTCCGATCCGGCCCTCGCGAAGCTGTCCCGCTCCGAGCCCGGGTACTTCGCCATGGCCCCCTACGACCTCGCCGGTTCCCGGGCGCACGCCCGTGAGCTGCGGCGTGCGGAGATCCTGGACGACACCGAGCTCGCCACCGTCCTCGCCGCCGTCGACAAGCTCGACGCGGACTACCGCGCGGGCGCGGTAACCCCGTCGGACGCCGATGAAGACGTACACACGTTCCTCGAAAGGGTCCTCACGGAGCGCCTGGGTCCGCTGGGCGGGAAGCTGCGGGCGGGCCGTTCCCGCAACGACCAGGCCGCCAACGACCTGCGCCTGTACCTGCGCGACCAGTCCCGTACGGTCGTCCTGGCGACCGTCGACCTCATTGAGGCGCTGCTCGGGCAGGCAGCCGAGCACTCCCGCACCCCTGCCCCGGGCTTCACCCACCTCCAGCCCGCCCAGCCCATCGTCTTCGGGCACCAACTGCTCGCCCACGCACACGCGTTGGACCGGGACGCGGACCGGCTGCGGGACTGGGACCGGCGGGCGGCGCAGTCCCCCCTGGGCGCCGCCGCGCTGGCCGGCTCCGCGGTCGCCCGGCATCCGGAACTCGCCGCCGCCGAGCTGGGCTACGACCGCCCGTGCCGCAACTCGATCGACGCGGTGGCTTCCCGGGACCACGTCGCGGAGTTCGCCTTCGCCGCCGCGATGCTCGCCGTCGACGTGTCGCGGGTGGCCGAGGAGATCTGTCTGTGGGCTTCCCGGCAGTTCCGCTGGGTCCAGCTCGACGACCGCTTCGCCACGGGGTCGTCGATCATGCCGCAGAAGAAGAACCCGGACATCGCCGAACTGGCCCGTGGCAAGGCCGGGCGGCTGCTCGGCAACCTGACCGGCCTGCTCGGCGCGCTGAAGGGCCTGCCGCTGTCGTACAACCGCGACCTCGCCGAGGACAAGCGGTCGGCCATGGACAGCGTCGACACCCTGCTGACCGTGCTGCCCGCCATGTCCGGGCTGGTGCGGACGCTCAAGGTGGACACCGCCGAGCTGCGCACCCAGGCGACCGCCGGGTTCACGCTGGCCACGGAGATGGCCGACTGGCTGGCGCTGCGGGGCGTGCCGTTCCAGGACGCCCACGAGATCACCGGGGCCGTGGTGCGGCGCTGCGAGGACCTGGGCATCGACCTGCCCGAGATCAGCGACGCGGAGCTCGCGGCGGTGGATCCCCGGCTCACCCCCGAGGTGCGCACCGTCCTGACCGTGGAAGCGGCCCTGGCCGCGCGTTCGAGCCGGGGTGGCACGGCCCCGGACCGGGTCGTGGAGCAGATCGACGAGTTCGCCGACCGTCTCCTCGGCCACCGTGACTGGGCCGCCGCGTACGACGGCCCACGCGTCTGACCCCGTTCCCCGCCAGGTTTCCCGTCGGCGCCCGGCCCCGTTTGCCCACCCGCGCGTCCGAACCCGTCCCCCGCCCATGCGCCACCAGGAGCTCCGCATGTCCGGTAAGTCCGCCACGAAGACCGTCAGCAGATCCGATCCGCCGAGCACCGCCGAGGAGATGCTCACCGAATCCCGCAGGCATCCCGGGCGCCTGGCCGGTGCCGCCGTCGTCCTCCTGGCGGTCGCCTTTCTCGTCGACTCGTTCGCCGGGGCACAGATCGACTGGGGCATCGTGCGCCACTACCTCGGTGCCGGATTCCTCATCCGGGGCCTGGGCATGACCGTGCTCCTCACGGTGGTCGCGATGCTGCTCGGGATCGCGCTCGGGGTGCTGGTCGCGGTGATGCGGCTGTCCAAGAACCCTGTCACCAGCGGTGTCGCCTGGTTCTATGTGTGGGTGTTCCGGGGTACGCCGGTCTACCTCCAACTGCTGATGTGGTTCAACCTCGCGCTGGTCTTCCCCGTGCTGTCCGTCCCCGGGGTCTACACCGTACGGACCGTGGAGGTGATGACGCCGTTCGTGGCCGCGGCCCTGGCCCTGGGCATCAACCAGGGCGCCTACACCGCTGAAGTCGTCCGCGCGGGCATCATCGCGGTGGACGAGGGACAGACGGAGGCCGCGTACGCCATCGGTATGGGCCGTCTGAAGACCATGTACCGGGTCGTGCTTCCGCAGGCGATGCGGGTCATCGTGCCCCCGATCGGCAACGAGACCATCGGCATGCTCAAGACCACCTCACTGGCGTCCGCGGTGGGCGTGACAGAGATCCTGCTCGAAGCCCAGCACGCCTATTACGTCAACAACCGGATCATGGAACTGCTGATCGTCTGCGCGATCTGGTATCTCGCGGCGGTGTCGGTGCTGAGCGTGGGTCAGTTCTACGTGGAGCGCTACTTCGCCAGGGGATCCTCCCGGCCGCTGCCGCTGACTCCACTCCAGAAGTTCCGTGCCGCCGTCGGAAGAAGGCCCGTCCCGCGATGACGACTCCTCCCTCAACTCCCGCCTCCTCGCCCACCTCGCCACTCGTGCGGGCCGAAGCGGTCCACAAGTACTTCGGCGACCTTCACGTGCTCCAGGGCATCGACCTGGAGGTCGGCGCCGGTGAGGTGCTGTGCCTGCTCGGCCCGTCCGGCTCGGGCAAGAGCACGTTCCTGCGCTGTATCAACCACCTGGAGACCATCCACTCCGGCCGGATCTGGCTCGGGGACGAGATCATCGGCTACCAGCAGCAGGGAACCAGACTCGTCGAGCGGCCGGAGCGGGAGATCGTCCGCCAGCGCCGCGCCATGGGCATGGTCTTCCAGCGCTTCAACCTCTTCCCGCACCGCACGGCGCTGGAGAACGTCATCGAGGGCCCGGTGCGGGTCAAGGGCGTCAGCGCCCGGTCGGCCCGGCAGCGCGGCACGGAACTCCTGGCGCGCGTCGGCCTCGGCGACAAACTGAACGCGTACCCGCGCCAGCTCTCCGGCGGCCAGCAGCAGCGGGTGGCCATCGCCCGGGCCCTGGCGATGGAGCCGAGGCTGATGCTCTTCGACGAGCCCACCTCGGCGCTCGACCCGGAACTGGTCGGTGAGGTCCTCACCGTGATGAAGGACTTGGCCGACAGCGGCCTCACCATGGTCGTCGTCACTCACGAGATCGGCTTCGCCCGTGAGGTCGCCGACCGGGTCGCCTTCATGGACGGTGGCCGGATCCTCGAAATCGGCACACCGGCCGAGGTCATCGACTCCCCACGGCACGAGCGCACTCAGGCGTTCCTGTCGCGGGTGCTGTAACACCCGTATTCACCTGTACCACCCACAGCACCCGCAGCACACCCGGGCTCCGCACAGCCCCTTTCTCTCCCCTTCTCTCGTTCGTCCCCGCCCCTGATCCGCTGGAGAACTCCCATGTCCAGAACCAGCTGTGCCCGCAGAGCCCTCCGCCCCCTTCCCGTACTCGCGGTGGGCACGGCCCTGCTCACCTCCGCTTGCGGCGGCACCGCCGCCACCAGCGCCTCCTCCGACAGCGATCTGCCCGCGGCGGTCGCCCAGTCCGGCACCCTGCGGGTCGGCATGTCCCCCGACTTCCCGCCGATGGAATACCTCGACGAGAAGACCCATGACGTCGTCGGTGTCGACGTGCAGCTGGCCAACGCGCTCGGCAAGCAGCTCGGCGTGAAGGTCGAGATCGTCCAGCAGTCCTTCGACCAGCTGCTCAACTCTGTCCAGACCGGCCGCGTCGACATCGTCATGTCAGGTCTGTCGGACACCGTCGAGCGGCAGAAGACCGTCGACTTCGTCGACTACTTCGGCTCCCAGGGCCGGTTCTACACACTGCAGGCCAAGGCCGCCAAGTACACCAAGCCCGGCAACGTGTGCGGCAAGACCCTGGCCGTCAGCAAGAAGACGGACTACTACGAGCAGGCCGTGGACTACAACAAGCAGTACTGCACCGGCGCCGGGAAGAGCGCCATCAAGCTGCTGCCGACCGACTCCGGCTCCGCGGCGCGGCTCCAGCTGGAGCAGGGCCGCGCCGACATCGCGGTGCAGGGTGGGGAGAACCTGGCCTACTTCGAGAAGCAGGACCCAGCCAAGTACGAGCCCGTCCTCGCCCCGCTGGAGTCCACGCCCTTCGGCATCGTCATCAAGAAGGGCGACTCCAAGATGTCCGGGGCCATCCTGAAGGCGATGAAGGCCCTGGTCAAGGACGGCACGTACACGAAGATCCTCGCCGGCGGGGGGATGAAGTACGCCGTGATCAGGCCCGTCCTGAACGGCTCCAAGGGCTGACCGACGGTGTGGGGTCCGCCCGGACAGGACCCGGCCGGTCCCCACACCGCTGCCGCGCCACGCGCACCTCGCCCTCCGTTCCTCGCCCTCCGTTCCTCGCCCTCCGTTCCTCGCCCTCCGTTCCTCGCCCTCCGTTCCTCGCCCTCCGTTCCTCGCCCTTCGCACCTCGCCCTTCGCACCTCGCCACAAGGAACACCTGTGACCCCACCCCCCGCCGAGGCCGCCGGCCGCTGGCCGGACGGCGCCCGCAGCGCGGTCGCGCTCGCCTTCGATGTCGACGGCCCGACCGGCGACGCGATGCTGAGCGGCGCGATCTGGCGCAAGCCCGGCTACTTCTCCCTGGGTGCCTACGGGCCGTACCGAGCCCTGCCCCGGATCCTGGACCTGCTCGACGACGCGGGCGTGCCGGCCACGTTCTTCACCCCCGCCTGGGTCGTCGAGACCTGGCCCGACGCCTGCCGCGCGGTTGTCGACCGCGGCCATGAGATGGCCCACCACGGATACCGGCACGAACGCTACTGGGACCTGACGCCGACTCAGCAGGCCGACGTCATCGCACGCAGCCAGAAGGTCTTCGAGGACGTTCTCGGCATTCCCGCCGTCGGCTTCCGCACCCCTTCCGGAGACTGGCATCCCGACACTCCCCGGCTGCTGCTGGATGCCGGGTTCACCTACTCCAGCTCCATGCGCGGCGACGACCGCCCGTACCTTCACGAGGTCGACGGCGCCCTGACGTCCCTGGTGGAGATCCCCGGACGCTGGGACCTGGACGACTACGCCTCGCTCGCCTACACCCGCAATCCCGACTACCCGAGCGGCCAGGACCGCATCGCCGGCTACGAGCTCACGCTCGACAACTGGACCCGCGAGTTCGACGGCCATCACGCGGAGGGGCTGTGCATGACCACCCTGTTCCACCCCAAGGTCTCCGGGAAGCCCGGCCGACTGCTGCTGCTCGAACGGCTCCTGGCACACATGCGCGACGCCGGTGACGTCTGGTTCGCCACCTGCCGCGACGTGGCCGCCTGGTGGACCGGGCAGGAGGCGGTACAGCATGCCTGAGCCGACGCCCCAGACGCCCCCAACGTCCCAGACACCCCAGACGCCCCCGACCGGGCGCTGGCCCGGCGGCGCCCGCTGCGCCGTCGTGGTGAGCGTCGACTTCGACGCCGAACTGCCCCTGCTCGCGGCCTCTCCCGAGATGGCCCGCAGGGCGAAGACGCTCTCGGTGGGCCGGTACGGTGCCACCCGTGGCGTCGACCGCCTGCTGCGGGAGTTCGCCGACCAGGACGTACGGACCACCTGGTGCGTGCCCGGCCGCCAGGCCGAGACCCATCCCCGTCTCGTACGGCGGATCGCCGAGGCCGGGCACGAGATCGCCAACCACGGCCACGACCACGAGGACTTCGACCACCTGGACCTGCCGGCCCAGCGTGCGGTGCTGGAACGCGCGAGCGCTGCCCTGGCCGAGGTGACGGGCGTACGGCCCAGGGGCTTCCGCATTCCCGCCGGAGAGTGGGCCCACGGGTTCCCCGACGCGCTCGCCGAACTGGGCTTCACCTGGACCTCGTCCCTGCGCGGCGACGACCTGCCGTACTTCCATCCGACCGCGGGAACGGGGCGGTTGATCGAGATCCCGGTCCACCACGAGCTGGAGGACCACCCCTACTTCTTCTTCAACCTCGACCCCGCCTTCCCCGCCGGGCAGTCGCGGATCGCTTCCTACGAGCAGGTCCTCGGCAACTGGACGACCGAGTTCGACGCCTACCGCCGCTTCGGGCTCTGCTACGTCCTGCGGCTGCAACCCGAGGTGACCGGCACCCCCGGCCGCATCCGTCTGGTCAGGGAGCTGCTGGAGCACGTGCGCCGTCACGACGACGTATGGCTCGCCACGGCCGGGGAGGTCGCCGACTGGTGGGCGGACACCCGGCCGGGAAACGATCCGGACCACCCGGCCGAGGTGTTCGCCCGGCTCGCCGGGGATGCCGAAGGAGCGCGATGACCACCGCCACCGACGACCTGGCGGCACTGGCCCACCTCACCACCGCGACCCGGATCGGCGACCTGCCCGAGGCGGTCGTCAGCAAGGCCCGGCACCACCTCCTCGACACCCTCGGCGCTGCCCTCGCCGGCGCGGGCAGCGCCGAGACCACCGCGTTGCTGCGCATGCTCACCGCCACCGAGTCCACCGCCGGCCCCGGTGCCGAGGCCCCCGTGTGGGGAACCGGCCTCGGGCTGTCCCCGCGCGGTGCCGCCTTGGTCAACGGGGTGTCGGCCCATGCCCTTGAACTGGACGACGCCGGCGGCTGCGACCACTCCGGCGCCGTCGTCGTGCCCGCCGCGCTCGCGGCCGTCACCGCCGCGTCCGCCCCCGTCTCCGGCGCCGACCTCCTCACGGCGGTCGTCGTGGGCTACGACGTGGCCCGCCGGGTGCTGGAAGCCTGCGGCGGCTACTGGCCCCACAACGAGGCGGGCTGGCACTCCACCGGCACCTGCGGCCCGTTCGGCGCCGCCGCGGCCGCCGCCGCCGTCCTCCGCCTCGACCCGGACCGGACCGCACACGCCCTCGCCTTGGCGGGCAGCCTCAGCGGAGGCATCTGGGCCTTCGTGCACGACGGCGCCATGAGCAAGCGGCTGCACGCGGGCCGCGCGGCCGAGGCCGGAGTCACCGCGGCACTGCTCGCGGCGCACGGCGTCACCGGCCCCGCCCAGGTCTTCGCCGACGTCTGGGGCGGCTTCCTGCGTACGTTCGCGCCCACCAGCGCCGAGCCGGCCGCGCTCACCGCCGGCCTGGGCCGGGAATGGCGGATCTCCCGCTGCTCCCTCAAGCCTTACGCCTCCTGCCGCTCCACCCACTCCGCGGTCGACGCCGTGGGCGCGGTCCTCGGCGTCCACAGCCTCTCCGCCGACGACGTGGCCGGCATCCACGTACGGCTGAGCCCGGCCGTGCACAGCATGTGCGGCGGCACCGACGTCGCCACACTGGCGGCTGCGCAGCTGAGCCTGCCGTACGCGGTCGCGGCACGAGTCGCGCTGGGCGGCGCGGGCCTCGACGCGTACGGCGAGGAGAACCGGCGCTCCCCGCGGGTCCGTTCGGTGCTGGAGCGGATCGTGCTGGAAGTCGACCCGGCCATGGACGCCGACACGGAGCCGGTCGTCACCGTCACCACCCGAACGGGAGCCACCTACGCGCAGCAGGTGGCCGACCCCCTCGGCTCGGCCACCAACCCCCTCGACGGCCCCGCGGTCCGCGCCAAGTTCGACGGCCTCGCCGCTCGCACCCTGCCCCCGGAGCAGGCCGAGGCCGTGGCCGACGCCGTCCAGCGCATCGAAGGCCTGGCCGACGCCCGCACACTGGTGACCCTCCTGGGAAGGCAGAACCGCAGATGACCTCGCACCGCCCTCGGGAGCGCGTCGTACTCCTCGACGCGTTCGGTGAACTCGACGACGTGGCACAGGAATTGACGGGACTGCCGGTGGAGGTGGTCCGGGCCGAGCGGGTACCCAGCGGCCCCGGCGTCGTCGCCCTGCTGCTGGGCCCGTCGACCGAGTTGACCGCCGAGGAGGTGGCCGCGTTGCCCGACCTTCGGATCGTCGCGGTCACCGCGACCGGCTACGACCACATACCCGTCGACGCCGTCACGGCCGCCGGGGCCTGGGTGACCACCAGCGCGGGCTACTGCACCGACGAGGTCGCCGAACACACTCTGGCCTTCGTCCTCGGCCTGCTGCGCCGGGTCACGGTGCTGGACCGGTCCGTACGGCAGGGCCGATGGGACGTCCTGGCCGCGCGGCCCCGCACGGCCGCAGGGAGCGTGCTCGGCCTCGTCGGGTTCGGCCGGATCGGCCAGGCGGTGGCGGACCGTGCGGCGGTACTGGGCATGCGGGTCGCGGCGTACGACCCGACGGCACCGGACGATGCCTTCGACCAGCGGGGCGTAGCGCGCCATGACGAGCTCACCGCCCTGCTCGCCGTCGCGGACGTGGTCAGCCTGCACCTTCCGCTCACCCCCGCCACCGAAGGGATCGTCGACGCGGAGGCCCTCGCCGCCATGAAGCCCGGCGCGTGCCTCGTCAACGTCTCGCGCGGCGGCCTCGTAAACCACTGTGCCCTCGCCGACGCTCTCACGCGCGGTCACCTCGCGGGCGCCGCCCTCGATGTACTGCCCACCGAGCCGCCGCCCCCCGACGAGCCCCTGCTCGCGCTCCCCGGCGTGATCGTCAATCCGCACGCCGCCTGGTACTCCCCGGAGGCCCACAGCCGCCCCTTCCGGATGGCCGCCGGCTACGTGGCCGACGTGCTGAGGGGACACGAGCCCGCAGGCGCTGTCGCCCGGCCCCGGCCGACTCCCCGCGACGGAAAGGACCTTCGATGACCACCGCCGTCACCTCCGAAGAACAGCGGCTGCGCCGCGAGCTGGCCGCCGTCTACCGGCTCGTGGCCCACTTCCGGATGACCGACCTGATCTTCACCCATATCTCGCTGCGGCTGCCGGGCCCCGAGCACCACTTCCTCATCAACCCCTACGGCCTGCTCTTCGAGGAGATCACCGCCTCCTCGCTGGTCAGGATCGATCTCGACGGCAACCCCGTCGATACCACAGCGCACCGCGTCAACCCGGCCGGATTCGTCATCCACAGCGCCGTACACCGGGCCCGGCCCGACGCCCAGTGCGTCCTGCACACCCATACGCCCGCCGGCTGTGCCGTCGCCGCCCAGCGCGACGGGCTCCTGCCGGTCAACCAGATCTCCATGGAGTTCCACAACCGCGTCGCGTACCACGACTACGAGGGGGTCGCGCTCAACCTCGACGAACAGCAGCGACTCGTGGAGGACCTCGGCGACCACCCCGTGATGATCCTGCGCAACCACGGTCTCCTCACCGTCGGCACCTCCGCCGCCCAGGCGTTCCTGCGCATGTACTACCTGGACAAGGCCTGCCAGATACAGCTGTCGGCCCAGGCAACCGGAACCGCTCTCGTACTGCCCGATCCAGCGGTGTGCGACCTGGCGGCCCGGCAACTCAACGCGGAGGCGCGCGACTCGGATTACCAGGACGACGACGCCTACGACCTCGCCTGGTCCGCCCTGCTGCGCCTCCTCGACCGCGTCGCCCCCGACTACCGGGATTGAGACCGGGCCCAGGCGGGTTGCGGTGAGCGCACGATCGAACCAGAGATGCGCTATGCGAGACTGCGCTCGCAGGCCCTTGCTCCGAAGGACTCCACGGGCCTTGCCGGCGCGACTGCGAGGAGAGCTATGAGCAGGACGGAACTCGGCTGTGACGGCGGGACCCAGTTCGTACGATTCGCCGCGCACCGATGATCGCAGAGACCGGCACCCTGCATGCCCTGGCCGACGGCGTGTACGCCTGGGTGCAGCCGGACGGCTCGTGGTGGGTCAACAACGCGGGCGTCGTGGCCAGGGACGACGGGGTCGTGCTCGTCGACACCTGCGCCACCGAGCGCCGCGTCCGCAACCTCCTCCGCGCGGTGGATCAGGCCACGGGCGGTGCGCCGGTGCGGTACGCGGTCAACACCCATCTGCATGGCGACCACACCCACGGCAACAGCCTGCTGCCCGGGACGACCGTGATCATCGCGCATGAGGCGACGCGCCAGGGGATCCTGGCCGACACCGTGATCGACGGGTGTCCGCCCGCCTGGCATCCGGTCCCGGACTGGGGCGGGGTGACCCGGCGGCCGCCCGGGGTGACCTTCCGTACGGAGCTGACGCTGCACATGGGGGAGCGGCGCATCGAGCTGCACCACCCCGGATATGCCGCGCACACCCCCGGGGACGCCGTCGCCTGGCTTCCCGAGGAGCGTGTTCTGTTCGCCGGGGATCTGCTCTTCCACCAGGTCAATCCACTGGTGTTCATGGGCTCCGTGGAGGGCGCGCTGCGCTCGCTCGACTGGATCGCGGCGTTCGAGCCCGAGCATGTCGTACCCGGGCACGGCCCGCTCATCGACGCGAACACGCTGCCCGAGGTGCTGGACACCCACCGGCGCTACTACCGGTTGGTGCTGGAAGCCGCCGAGGCGGGCCTGCGCGACGGGCTGACGCCGCTGGAGGCGGCGCGGGCCTGCTCGCTCGGTGAGTTCGCCGAACTGCCGGACCCCGAGCGCATCGTGCTCAATCTGCACCGGGCGTACGCGGAGCGGAACGGTGGCGCGTACGACCCCTTCGCGACGTTCGCCGACGCCATCGCTTACAACGGAGGGCCGCTGCCGACACGGGTATGAGCGGATGCGTCAGGAAGCTGTCGAACCGTGGCAACTGGGGCGCGTGAGTCGCATGGTTTTTCGAAGGGAGGGTAATCAGTGGGCGACCTCGGGGTCGATTCACTGGATCTATCTCTGGAGGAAAACCCATGGAGATGCAGGCGAGATCGGACGAGACCGTCGAGAGCTACGAGCCGCCGGCCCTGGTGGCGGTGGGTGAGTTCTCGGAGGACACGCTGGGGTTCGGCCACCGGTACGAGGATGTGCTCGGTGAGCAGGGCTGGGGGTGACGGTAGCCCTCCGGGCCGTTTGATCCAGGCCGATTGAGATGAGCGCCGGGTTTGTCGTCCTTCCGGACGTGCCGGGTACACAGCTCTCGTTTGATGCGTATCCCTTTGAGGCTCCTCGTCTGATTGCGCACCCGTCCGGCCGACCGTGGCTGGTGGGGCGGTGGGAGCCGGATGAGATTCGTCAGGTGGCGACCGGGCCCGTGCGACTGGTGGTGATCGGGTTCTGCCCGGTCACCACCGGCCGGCTCGAGGCGCTGTGCCGGCGGATACGGACCTTGACCGATGTGGACGCGGTGGCCCGGGCCCTGCCGGGCAGCTTCCATGTGGTGGCGGCCGATGGGGCCACCACCCGCGTCCAGGGCAGCGTGACGGGGCTGCGCCAGGTGTTCCACGCCCGGCTGGGCGAGGTGCCGATCGCCGCCGACCGGGCCGATGCGCTCGCGGCGCTGACCGGGTCCGGTATCGACATGGACGCGCTGGCCACCAGGGTCGTGTGCGGGGGCATGCTGCCGCCGCCGCTCTCCGACCGCAGCGTGTGGGCGGGCGTGTCCACGGTGGCGCCCGATCATTGTTTGTTGTTGGAGCCCGGCGGCCGGGCGCGTGAGGTGCGCTGGTGGCGGGCCCCGGAGCCCGAACTCGGCCTGGAGCCGGGCGCGGCGGTGCTGCGGGCCGCGCTGATCACGGCGGTGGACGGGCGGCGTGGGGACACGGGCGCGCTCAGCGCCGATCTGTCCGGCGGCATGGACTCGACCACCCTGAGCTTTCTGGCCGCACGGCACACCCCGGACCTGCTCACCTTCCGCTGGGCCGAGGCCGAGGCGGGCAACGACGACAACCACTTCGCCACGCACGCCGCGGAGGCACTGCCCGACGCACACCATCTGGTGGTGGCCCAGGACGAGTTGCCGCCGATCTTCACCGACCCCGGGGCCCTGGCCGACACCGAACGGCCGTATCTCTACCCGCGCACACTGGCCCGCGTACGGCACACCGCGCGGCTGCTCGCCGGGCACGGGTCCCGCTCACATCTGGCCGGACACGGCGCCGATGAGCTCTTCGGCCCGGCCCCCGGCTATCTGTACCGGCTGGCCCGCCGCCACCCGCTGACCACCGTCCGCCATCTGCGCGGACACCGCGCGCTCAGCCGCTGGCCGCTCGCCGGGATCGCCGCCCGGCTGGTACGGGCCGGCAGCCCCGCCCAGTGGTGGCTGGCCCAGGCCGAGCAGCTGACCGGCCCGCCACCGCCCCGCAGAGTCCCCGCGCTGGGCTGGGGTCTCGCCCCACTGCGCGCCCCGGCATGGGCGACCGACGACGCGGTGGCCGCCGCGCGCGAGGCGCTGCGCGCCACCGCCGAACACGCCGCGCCCTACGCCGCGGACCGGGGCCAGCACCAGTACCTCACCGCGCTGCGGATCACCGCGCCCGCGTACCGGCAGGTGGCCCGGCTGTTCGGCGCGGCGGGCGTGGCGCTGCACCAGCCGTATCTGGACGACCGGGTGGTGGAGGCGGCGCTGGCGGTACGGCTGCACGAGCGCGTCACACCGTGGCGCTACAAGCCGCTGCTGGCCGAGTCCATGCGGGGGCTGGTGCCTGACGTGGTGCTGGGCCGCACCACCAAGGGTGACTTCAGCGCCGATGTACGGGCCGGGCGGCAGCGCAATCTGTCTGCGCTGCTGGAGGTGTTCGCCGACTCCGTCCTGGCCGAGATGGGTCTGGTGTCCCCAGGGGCGCTGCGCGAGTACCTGCTGACCCCGCATGCCGACATCTCCAGGGACATCACCACCGAAAAGCTTCTGGGCTGTGAGACCTGGGCCCGCGCGGCAACCTCTTCCTTGCCCCGACCTCTTGGGAAGCGATGATGTCCCTGAATCTGCATCAGGACGTGTCCATGGCCGAGACCGCTGACGGCGCCGTCCTGCTCCATCAGCGCACCGGCCGCTACTGGCAGCTCAACCCCACCGGGGTGTTCGTGCTGAAAACCCTGCTGGACGGCCGTACGGACGAGCAGACCGCCGACGAGCTGGCCGCCCGCCACCAACTCGACTCCGACGCGGCGCGGCGCGATGTCTCCAAGGTGGTAGCTCAACTGCGCGCCGCGCATCTCCTCATCGAGGCCCGATGAGCGCCCCCATGGCCCTGGCCGACCGGGACCGGCTGCCGCTCCACCGGCGGTTGACGCCGTGGCTCGCGGTGGTCGTGGCCCGGCTGCTGGCGCGCGCCAAACCGGCCCGGGTGCGCGCGGTGCTGGAGTTCGCGCGCCGTGGCGCCCGCCCCGCCACGGCCGAGCAGGCGCTCGCCGCCCGGCGGGCCGTGGTGGCGGTGAGCCTGCGCTGTGCGGGCCAGGCGTGTCTGCAGCGGTCCATCGCGGCTGCTCTGCTGTGCCGGAGCCGGGGCGTGTGGCCCACTTGGTGCACGGGCGTGCGCACCAGCCCGTTCGAGGCACACGCCTGGATCGAGGTCGCGGGCGAGCCCGTCGGGGAGCCCTATCCGGCGGGCCACTACCGGCCGCTGCTGTCCGTCGCACCGGTGGCCGTACAGCAGTCGTGAATTTGTGGTGAGTATGAGACAGCGACACGCC